>NZ_JBFHHX010000068.1:0-17449 GCF_041596795.1 Lutibacter sp. | reverse complement strand
CCAAAAACCATTACAGTAATGGGAGAAATTAAAATAACTTCGGTAGAAATTAAATTGCCAATTTTAATTAATAGTTGATTTTCAAAGTTATAATTTATAATAAAAAGAGCATCTATAGCATAAAAAAGGACCAGTACTAAACTAAAATAAGATAATAGTTTATTAGCGTTTTTAAGTTTTTTAGAAGATTTTTTTGAAAAAGAAATGGTGTAAAGAACACCCATAATTAGTATTAAAATACTAGCTATTGGAGCTGGTAAAAATTGGTTAGTTAGGTTTGTAAAAACACTTAAACTAATACACCAACTGAAAAAACTGACGAATCCAACAATTAAAAGAGAAATTGATAATTTGAGGGGTAAATTATTCATAAAAAACACGTAAAATATCTGTTTGCAAAAGTACTATTTATTAGTAATAAAAACAGTGACTTTTGTCATAAAATAAGGTAAGCGTTATTTTGTAAGTGGTTTAATTTTAAAATGTTAAGCGTCTAAAATACGTTTGTTTTTAGCTAATTATTAGTGACTTTTTTTTGATTTGTTTGGTATTGATAATTATCATTGAATATATTTTAAAAACTTTCTAATTTAGGGCTAATTAACCCATTATCAATAACTTGCTGTAATTGCTTTTTTGTTAAAAGATTTTATAAAAATTACTGTAATAAACGGATAAGCTGAAAACCGAATAGAGTAAGCATTACTTAATAATCATGATATGAAAAAATCAATAAAAATTTTAACACTGGTAGCTGTTACACTGATATTTATTTTTTCTAGTATTAATTGTACTAAAAAAGCAAAGGAATTGGACAAAACCATTGTTGAGCCTACATTTAATTTAGCTATTGCCAAAGCAGAAATTGAAGCGGCTAATAAAGAATTTATGAGTTTGCTAGCTGCTGCAGACTCCATAGGAATTAGTAATTTATATACAAAAGATGCTAAAATTATGATGTCGGGAATGCCATCAATAGTAGGGAATGAGGCAATTAAAGCTACTTTCTCTGGAATGATGAAGTCTGGGATTTCTAAAATAAATCTTACCACTATAGAAGTATGGGGTTCTGAAGATTTTATTACAGAAGAAGGAACCTATTCACTTTTTGCAGGAGATACAGAAGTAGACCAAGGAAAATATGTAGTGATTTGGAAAAAAGAAGAAGCTACATGGAAATTATTTAGAGATATTCTTAACTCAAATTTACCGGTAAAATAGTTAAACTTATAAAAATAGAAATGAAAAAATAATAATAGAAACAAAAATTAAAGGTAATTACAAGTTTTAGATCTAAATTTTTTTAGAAAAATTATTTGGTTATAAACTTGTAATTATTCTTTTAAAAAAAAATGTAACAAATATGACTAACTCTTTTTAATTAATTTACCCTAAAGTAGAAAGGTTTAATTAATTTTGAAGGGATTGAACTAAATTATAAGTCTACTTAAAAATGAAATACAAGAAATACATTAAAAATGCACCATTAGTTTCTGAAATTGGATTGGGAGCTTGGCAGTTAGGAGAAAATTCAGGTTGGAAAAGCATGAGTGAATTAGAAGCTATTGCTATGGTAAACAAATCTATGGAATTAGGTATTAATTTTTTTGATACTGCTCCAAATTACGGACACGGAACCAGTGAATTAAGGCTTGGAAAAGCACTAAAAAATTTTGATAGAAGTAAAATAGTAATTAATACAAAATTTGGACATTCTGTAACTGGAGAAACTAATTATAGTGCTAATATTATAAGAGAATCTTTAGAAGGAAGTTTAAAAAGATTACAAGTAGATTATATAGATTCACTAATTATTCACAATCCTCCAGTAGAATATTTAAACGGAAATAACAATCCACATTATGAGATTTTAGAGCGGTTAATGGATGAAGGGAAAATAAACGCTTATGGTGCTTCTTTAGACACCTATGCCGATATGAAACTTTTTATGGAAACAACAAATTGTAGTGTTATAGAAGCTTTTTTTAATATTCTTCATCAAGATTCTGCGCTGGCTTTTGATTTAGCACAGGAAAAAGAAGTAGGTATTATTGCAAAAATTCCGCTAGATTCTGGTTGGCTTTCAGGTAAATACAATGCTGAAAGTACATTTACAGATATTAGAAGTCGTTGGTCTAAAAAAGATATTATTACAAGGAGTAATTTGGTGAAAAAAGTGAAGGATATTATAGCTAATGAAAATAATTTAGCACAATCTGCAATCTCATTTTGTTTGGCTTATAAAGCTGTTTCAACTGTAATTCCGGGTAATACAACAATTACCCAGTTAGAAAATAATGTAGAAAGTGCTAATAAACCACTTTCAAAAGAACTTGTTAAAAAGTTAGAAGATTTTTATCAGAATGAAGTAAAACATTTAAATCTTCCTTGGTAGATAAAATTAAAATTAGTTTGTTTACAATTAGAGCCTTTTAGTAAGTTTTTAACTTGTATAATAAATATATATTATAATTTATTTATAATATGATATTTAAGATTGTAGAGAAGTAATGAAAACCTCTAAACTAGTTTTAACAATTTTTGCTGTTTGCATTTGTATCAATTCTTTTGCTCAAATTGATACTAAGGTAAATACATTTGACTCTATTAAAAGTTTGACGTATACAGTTTATCAATTAAAAACAAAAAATAATAAAATAATAAAAACTTCGCCTACTATACTTTATGATTATTATCCAATACAATATCCTTTAAAAAAATGTTACTATAATACAAAAGGAAATTTAGTTGTAAAAGAAAATCAAAGTCAAAAAGATACTATATATTACAATTCTAAAAATCAAAAAATTAAAATGGTTCTTTATCCTAATGCTAAAAAGTTAAACGATAGTATAACTTTTTTTTATACGTATGATATATATGGTAATATAACTTCTGAAAAAACTGTAGCTTCTTCTCCTAAACTAGATTATTACCTAAATGGTAACTTATATTCATACAAATCATTAATCAATAAATTTTATATAAATTTTTATGTATTAGAAAAAGATTCAGTTGGAATAAAGCAATTTGATAATGAAAAAGTGGAATTAAATTATTATTACCGGTTATTCAATAATAACAATCAATTATTAAAAGAAAAATATGTTACCACAGATAAAAATACATATCCTTTAAAAGTAGATTCTATAATTCATAATGTTGAATATCAGTATAATAATGAAAATAAAATTATTGAAATTTCAACTGTTAAAAACCATATAAATGCCTTAGGTAAAACATACTTAACCAAAAATACAGAGGAACATAATTATTTAAATCAAGGATTAATTCATGAAATTAAATATTATAATGATCGTAATTTAATAATGCAACAGCGGTATATACTTAATACAAAAGGTAAATTATTAGAATATTCCAACCACTGGGTTTCTCCAAATAAAACTGCAATATATAAGTACAATTCAAACGGAGAACTAAAAAATTACATTTTTAAAAGAAAAGATAAAATAGAAAGAAATATTACACTTCAATACACCTATAACAACAAAGGAAATTGGATAGAATGTATTCACTTTAACAAAAAAAGTAAACCTAAATATTTAATTAAAAGAGGTATTGAATATTATTAGTTTTAGATAATTTTCTGCATAAAATAAAAAAAAATACATTTTTCAATAATTAATAGTAAAAAATTTACAATGTAAGTCTATGGACTATTATATTTGTACCGATATGTTTAATTTTTTAAGCAATCAGTTAATAATAATAAAAGATTTTAACTTTACAATTAAAGTAAATAAGTTTAAAAAATAGTAACTACTAAAAAAGTTAAAAGATTAAAAAATAGAATTTATAAATTGAAATTAAAATATTATGAGAAGTGATGAAGTAAAAAAAGGACATCAAAGAACTCCACATAGATCCTTATTTAGAGCAACTGGATTAGTTGATGAAGATTTTGACAAACCATTTATTGGAGTAGCAAACTCT
The DNA here is from genome assembly GCF_041596795.1 of Lutibacter sp. Classification (GTDB taxonomy): domain Bacteria; phylum Bacteroidota; class Bacteroidia; order Flavobacteriales; family Flavobacteriaceae; genus Lutibacter. Next base: position 13,495 of record NZ_JBFHHX010000068.1, on the reverse strand, counting down.
TATATTGAAATTATTCCGGGACACTTTTTTTTAGATAGAGTCTCAAGAATTATAAAAGACGAGATTAAAAAAAATGGTTGTGTTCCATTTGAATTTAACACAATTGGTGTTGATGATGGAATTGCAATGGGTCATGATGGAATGCTTTTTTCACTTCCTTCTAGAGAAATTATAGCCAACTCTATAGAAACAGTGATGAATGCACATAAGTTAGATGCTATGATTGCCATTCCAAACTGTGATAAAATTGTTCCTGGAATGATTATGGGAGCTTTAAGAGTAGATGTGCCAACCATTTTTGTAAGTGGAGGACCAATGAAAAAAGGACATACTAAAGATGGTGTTCCTATTGATCTTGCTACTGCTTTTGAAGCCGTTGGAAAATTTGAAGCCGGTGAAATGTCTAAAGAAGAATTAAATGATATTGAGTGTAATGCTTGCCCAAGTGGCGGAAGTTGCTCAGGAATGTTCACAGCAAACTCTATGAATACTCTTATGGAAGCAATGGGAATTGCGCTTCCAGGAAACGGAACCATTTTAGCACTTACCAAAGAAAGAGAACAACTATATAGACAAGCAGCAAGAAGAATTTGTGAAATAGCAAAAGACAGTGCAAAAACAGAAAAATTTAAGCTAAAAAATATATTAAATGAAAACGCTGTAAGAAATGCATTTGCTGTTGATATGGCAATGGGAGGAAGTTCCAATACAGTGTTGCATATGTTAGCCATTGCACAAGAAGCAAAAGTTAACTTTAACCTTGAAGATATTAATAGTATTTCGCAAAAAGTTTCTCATATAGCTAAAATTTCTCCAAGTTTATCAACTGTTCATATGGAAGATATCAATAGAGCAGGAGGTGTAAACGCTGTAATGAAAGAAATGACTAAAAGAGGCGATGATATATTATTAGATAACTTAACAATTACAGGAGAAACTGTATTGGAAAAAATTAAAGATTCTTTTATAAAAGATACTAATATTATTCATACTATAGATAATCCATATTCGCAAGTAGGTGGATTGGCTATTTTATACGGAAATTTAGCTGAACAAGGAGCCGTAATTAAAACTGCCGGAATTACAGGAGCAAGAGCTTTAACCGGAACAGCAGTTTGTTTTGATGGGCAAAATGAAGCTATTGAAGGAATTTTATCAGGAAAAGTAAAAGCAGGAAACGTTGTTGTAATTAGATATGAAGGACCAAAAGGAGGGCCAGGAATGCAAGAAATGTTAGCGCCAACTTCATTAATAATGGGAATGGGACTTGGAGATAAAGTTGCATTAATTACTGATGGTAGATTTAGTGGAGCAACAAGAGGTGCAAGTATTGGACACGTTAGCCCGGAAGCTGCAGAAGGAGGAATGATTGGATTGTTAAAAGATGGTGATGAAATTCACATTGATGTAGATAAGTATATTTTATCGGTAAATTTAACAGACGAAGAAATAGCAAAAAGAAAAGCCGAGTTTACTCCAATTAAAAAAGAACTTACATCAAGCTGGTTAAAACAATACAGAGCATTGGTAACAAATGCAAGTAGCGGAGCAGTTTTAAAAACAGACTTGTTTTAATTGTAATTTTAAAAAAAAAGTAATTCAATTCATTTTAATAATTTGAGTGCTTTTGAACTTTTAAAGATTTGTGACTTCTACAGTCACAAATCTTTTTTTTAGTGTTTAATTCTTTTTAAATTAAAAACGAATTCTTTGTTAAACTTACTTCATAATAATTTATTTAACTAAACAATAAGCGCATTAATTCTTGATGTAATACCATAAAAATTGAGTTGGTTTTGTATGTAATTTAAATGAGATATTTTAATTACAATGTATTTTTTTAAATGTACACCAATATATTTGTATAATGAACGTACGTTCATTACTTTTGTAAAATATTTTACTGTTTGTATCAATTTTTATACTTAATGTTTACTTAAATTATGTTCGTTAATTTGTTGATTGTTAAATATTTAAAATTAATAAAGTAAAAGTAGGATAGCTTATAAAAGAGAAGAGTTATTAATTTAAAAGAATAATTATGCCAAACTTAGATAAAACTGGTCCTGGAAATTTAGGTCCTAAAAAAGGAAAGAAACTAGGTATATGCAAAAAAACGGATGTTGAAAATAAAGAAATTGAAGAAAACTATTTATTTAAGGTTGAAGATTTAAAGAAAAGAAACGCTATTAAAATAGCTTATAAACAACTAAAAAACAATTAATTAACATTAAAAATTTAATAGTTTTAATTAATTGAATGTGTGAAAAAATAGATGTTAAATGAGTATAGGGAAATCGAATATAATACAAGGAGAAAGAGTTCAACTGCCAACCAAATATGGTAATTTTGAAATTATTCCATTTCAAGAAAAAGAAAATGGTCTGGAACATATTGTATTAATTAAAGGAAAATTATCATCAAAAGATAGTGTTTTAACAAGAATTCATTCAGCTTGTGCTACGGGAGACATATTTGGATCTTTAAAATGTGATTGTGGAGATCAATTAATAGAAGCTATGAAATTAATTGAAAGTAAGGGAAGCGGATTAATAGTTTATTTACAACAAGAGGGAAGAGGAATTGGTTTAATGAATAAGATGAAAGCTTATAAATTACAAGAAGAAGGTTTAAACACAATTGAAGCTAACCTACATTTAGGGTTTGCTCCAGATGAGCGAGAATATGAAATAGGTGCAGAAATATTGAGTACATTAGGTATAAAAAAAGTAAAGTTAATAACCAATAATCCTGATAAAATAATAGGACTGGAACAAAGCGGAATTAGAGTTGTTAAACGTGTTCCTTTAATAGTGCAATTCAATCCATTTAATAAATATTATTTAGAAACAAAGGAAATGCATATGGGGCATCAACTTAAAATAGAAAAAACAGAAAATTAATATAATTTTATTAGATGTTTTTAATGTGGTAATATTCTAAGTTTGTTAGTTGAAAAATATTAAATTGCTATTAATGTTACAAAGTGTGGCTAAACTATTCCTTAATTTTTACGTAAATTGGATTAAATTATCTAAAATTACAAAAGAAACGTATTATTGTTATTGTATTTAAATTAAAAAAAAGAAACACTTGAATATAATTGTACTAACTGAAAATTGCGCAGGTTCTGGATTTCTTGCAGAACACGGATTATCTTATTTAATTGAAAGTGAAGGAGAAAAAATTTTGTTTGATACAGGATCTACAAATGTTTTTAAAAAAAATGCAAGCACACTTGGTATTGATATTCAAAAAGAAGTGAATACAGTAGTTCTTAGTCACGGGCATTGGGATCACGGAGATGGATTACAGTATATAAATGATAAAACATTAATTACGCATCCAAATGTGTTTATAAAACGGTACAGAAAAAAAAATAATTCATTTATAGGTTTAAAACTAAGTAAAAGTGAAATTGAGCAAAAGTTTAATTTAGTTCTTACAAAAGAGCCTTATTATATTTCAGAAAACATAATTTTTCTATCTCAAATTCCATTATTAAATAATTTTGAAGCAAAAACAACTAATTTTATAGATGAAAACAATCAACCAGATTTTGTAATTGATGATTCGGCTATGGTGGTAATTGAGAATAATCAGTTAGTTATTATTACAGCGTGCTCACATTCAGGTATTTGTAATATAATAGATTATGCTATTAAAGTAACCGGTATTTCTACTATAAATGCCGTAATTGGTGGTTTTCATTTAAAAGAAAATAATTTACAAACTAAGTATACAATAGATTTTATTAAAGAGAAAAATATTCATAAAGTTTATCCATCGCACTGTACAGAATTTCCTGCGCTTGTTGCTTTTTATAAGCAATTTAATATAGAACAATTAAAAACAGGAATGGTTTTAAATTTTTAAAAAAAAATGCAATTGAAACAAATAACTATAAACCCAATTGGAATAATTTATACACCTTTTAAAACAATTAAAAGTATGCCAATTCAACCTCTTGCTGCAGAGGGAGTTAAAGGGTATATTGAACTGTTTCCACACTATTTAAATGGCTTAAAAGATTTAAATGAATTTTCCCATATTACATTAATATATCACTTACATAAAATAAAAGATTACAGCTTAGTGGTAAAACCTTTTATGGATAATAAAGAACATGGTATATTTGCCACCAAATCACCCAAAAGGCCAAATGCAATTGGGTTATCTACAGTTAAACTTTTAGGAATTGAAAATAATATTATTAGTATAGAAATGGTTGATATGTTAAATGAAACACCACTTATTGATATAAAACCTTTCTTTGCAAAGTTTGATAATAGAATAATTACAAAATCTGGCTGGTTGGAGAATCAGTTAAATATACCAACTAATGAACTTCGTTCTGATGAACGTTTTAAATAATAACACCTATGACAAATAATATGCTTATTGAAGATCAATATAAAAGAACAAGTTTGTTTGAAAAAGAAAATGTGAATTATTTAGTTCGCGTTTTAAAAAGGTTTAATACAGTACCTAAATTAAATAGTATAAATATAATTACCTCTATTAAAGAGCCAAATGTATTTAAAATTATACCTAATAAATCTATTGTAATAGGTACAAACTTTTTAAAAGAACCTGTTTTGGCGTTGGTTTATTTAAGATATGGTATAGAATGGCAATTGTGGTATAAAGCTTTAAGTAATGATAAACAAGATACTATTTTATGTGATGTAGCAGCGCTTGAAGTAACAAAAATATTTTATAAATTATTACCTAAAGACGATAAGGAGAAATTAGAATCTGTTAATTATTTACTAATAGATTTAATTAAAAATAATCAAGAGTTAGATACGGAATCATTACTAAAGTATAAAGTTCTTCAAGATTTTCACGGATTAAAAAGTACTAGTAGAGCTTTTAAAGAAGCTTGGAAACCTATTATAGAAAATTTAGCAAAACCAACAGAATATTTGTTGATGGATGGAGGAGATCTTCGTTTAAATATTGACGAAATTAATTTGTTAAATAAATATGGTTGTAGACCATTTCCAAGACCTGAAGCCTTTACTTTTGCTTCATCTACTGCAACAAGCGTTTCTAATTTTGCTTTTGATAAAACAGATAAAGTTAGAAGTATATTAATAAGAAATAGTTTAAAAAACGGCTTTAAACATACGTCTTTAGAGTTTTCTGAATTGTTAAAAAATAACCTTCGAAAAATATTTAAATTAAATGATGAATTTCAAATAATATTTTCGCCATCGGGTACAGATTCAGCACTTCAAATAGCAGCAATTACACAAATTATTTCTGAGAAAGATATAACACATGTTTTAGTTGCTTCAGATGAAACCGGAAGTGGTGTTCCTGCAGCATTAAAAGGCTGTCATTTTGAAAACACAACAGCATTAAATTATCCAGTAAAAAAAGGAGATAAAATAGAAGGGTTTAGAGATATTGATTTAATTAAAATTCCTTTTAGAGATGAAAATGGAGATTTAAAATCATCTAGTCAATTAGATGAAGAAGTTTTAAATGCAGTTTCAGAAACTAACAAACTAGGCAGACATATAGTGTTGCATACAATGGATCAATCTAAATTAGGATACCAATCACCTAGTGAAAAATTGTTGCAAAAATTAAATACACTCAAAAATTTATCATTACAAGTTATTGTAGATGCTGCACAAGTTAGATTAGACCCTTCAGATATTCAAAATTATTTAAACAAAGGGTATATTGTTAGTATAACAGGAAGTAAATACTTTACAGGTCCTCCGTATTCTGGAGCATTAATTTTGCCTAAAAAAGTAAGTAAATTAATAGATGCTGTAAGCACAACATTACCAGAAGGTTTAAACAATTATTACCATCATTCAGATTGGCCAGCATCTTGGTGTTGTTCAAACGAACTATCTAACGGATATAATTATGGTTCTTATATGCGTTGGAATGCCGCTATTGTTGAAATGGATAGGTATTACCGAACACCAATTTTATATAGAAATATGGGAATTGAAATGTTTTGTAATTTTGTTGAAGATTCTATAAACGAAGCTACTTTTTTAGAACCAATTTATAGCGATGAGGCAAAAACAAAAAGTTATAATAGTAAAGAATTTGGATTGCGAAATATCCGTACTATTTTCCCTTTCTTTATTCTTCAAAATAACCAAGTGCTATCGGTTGATAAAGTTAAAAAACTATATACATTGTTAAATTCTGATTTATCTGATGAATTTAAAAATGCTCCATTAGAAATTATTAGATTGGCTGCTCAAAAATGTCATATCGGACAAGCGGTTAATGTAAAATATGGAAATGATATTGAAAGCGCTATTTTAAGAATAAGTTTAGGAGCAAGAGTTATTTCGGAAAGTTGGGTAAATAGAGATATTAGTCTGTTTTTTAGAAATATAGAAACACAAATGAACCAAATTACGGTAATTATTAAAAAGATAGAATTAATACTTAGCAATCCAGATTTATTGAAAGATTAAACTTGTAAAAGTACATATCAATATTTTTTAAAAGGTATTGTTGTTTAAAAGCATCTAATTTTATAAAATTGGATGCTTTTATATTTAATACTACTAATAGTTTTAAATTGATTAAATTATACTGTAAATAATTTGTTAGTAACATTTAAATTTAATCTAATGAATTTTAAAAAAACACTTAAAAGTATCGTTTATCCGGTTACGGTGTTATCTGTAATTACCTTATTAAGTATAATTGTATCTGTTTATGCCTTGTATGTTAGTTTTACTCATTCTTCAGAATTTGGAATCTACGTAGCTGTTTTAATTCCAATATCAATAATTTTAATACTGTTTTATATAATAGATAGGTTTTTAGTAAAAAAGGTAACTTATTATAAATTAATTATAGCAGAACTTATAATTGGTGTATTTATTTTTTTATTAATTTCTTTTTTGGGTAGTTCCACCAATGTAAATTTCCATACAAGTAAAGATTATATTTTAGTAATATTTGATGCTAACGAAGATTCAATCTCAAAATTTAATAAAAAAGGTCTTTTCGGAAAGGAACTTAATATTTATAATACAAATAAGGTTCATTTAAATAAAACTATGTGTTTAATAAAAAACCTAAAAATTAATAACCCTAAAGATTGGAAAGGAGTATATTATACAGAAGGGACATATGTTAAAAATAGTGATTCAATAAAATATATTTATGTTTTTAAATTAAGTGAAGATGCAAACTATCAAAAAGTAAATTTTGTAAAACATTCAAAAGTTTATATAGATAGTTTAATTAGGCAGGAAATAAAATAAATTTATTGAGAGTGAATAATAATTGTAATTTTGAACTCTAAAATTAAAAATTAAATATCATTATGAAAACAATTAAAAAAATTTGCTTTGCAGTTTTATTTTTAACAATTACAGTAGCATGTACAGAAACAAAAAAAGAAGAAGTAAAAAATGAAACTGATGCAAGTGTTGAAGCAGTTATTGAAAAAGTAGAATCTGTAGAAACAGAATTAGATACTATTACAGTACAATTAGATGAAAAAGCTAAAGAATTAGATAATTCATTAAATGAGTTAGATAATATTTAAAAAAGTTTGAATTAGAAGAATAATTAAAAAATTAAAAAAAATCATGAATTACATAAAAATAATAGCAACTACAGCTTTAATGTTTATAGGTAGTTATGTTGCTACAGCACAAGAAATTCCTACTAAGGAAGTTAAAGAAACATATCAAAAAGGAAAGAATAATGCTCAAGAAAAAGGAGCAGAAATGAAGAAGGAAGGAAAAGAAAAAGTTTCTGATATAAAACAAAAGGGGAATGATAAGGTTGTTGGAATGAAGGATAAAGGTCAAAAAGAAGTTGAAAATACTAAAACAAAAGGCCAAGAAAAAGTTTCTGAGATTAAACAAAATGGAAAAGAAGATGTTAATGATTTAAGAAATAAAGGACAGCAAAAAGCAGAAGAAGTTAAAGGAGCTGAGAAAATTTCAGAAATGAATGATAAAATTGAAATATCAAAAAGTAAATTTGAGAATAAAGAAAATCTTACAGGAAAACCTTTACAAGCTGCTCGTACAAAGTTTGCTAGCGAAAGAGCAACTGAAAGTATTGCAAAAATACAAAGTATGGACTCTAAAGTTACTGAAGGGAAAGCAAAAATTGCTGCTGCAAAAGAACGCTTAGCTGCAGCCAAAGGAAAAATATCTGCTTCAGAATACGCAGAAAAACAAGCAAAGATAACTGATGCTGAGAAAAAGTTAAATAATTTTGAAAACTCACTTTCATCTAACCTTAATAAAGCAAAAGTTGCTAAAGAGAAATTAGATAAGTTTAATACAGAACACTAATTTTTTAATAAATTTTAAAAAAGCCCTAAATACTGATTTGTTTATGGCTTTTTTTTATGCTTTTAAGCTAAAAAAGGAGCTAGGTATAGTATTTAAGAATTAAATAATATTGCACATTACAAGGTATATTTTAAATTAGCAAATAATATAAATGTTATTTGTAGCCACTTAAAAAGTTATTTTTTTCAGCTTCGTAAATTGCTCTTAAATTTTTGTACAGAAACAAATGAAAACGAAATTACATATTTTTAAAATTGTTGCAAACCATTTAAGTTTTACTAAAGCTGCAGAGCAATTATTTATCTCACAACCAGCAATTTCTAAAGCCATTAGAAATTTAGAATACGAATATAAAATTACCCTTTTTTTAAGGAAAAGAAACTCTATTGAATTAACAAATGATGGAAAATCGTTTTTAATTTATACCAACAAAATATTAGAAATTTACAATGAAATGGAGAGTCAGTTTTTGCATAAAAATGAAACATTTCCAGATTTAATAAACTTTGGTGTAAGTACAACGTTGGCAAATTATATAATGCCTAAAGTAATTGCAAAATTTAGGGTTCAATTTCCAAAAACAAAATTTGAGATTACTGCAGGAAATTCTGATGAAATTGAGGAGTTAATATTAAATCAGAAATTAAATTTTGGAATTATAGAAGGGAAAAATAGTAACCGTAAATTACAATATCATAAATTTATTAAAGATGAAATTGTATTGGTTACTAATGCTAAAAATAACACTTATAAAAAGGGAATAATAAGTTTAGATGTACTACAAGAAATTCCTATAATTGTTCGAGAAATGGGTTCTGGAACTAAAGAAATTGTGTTTGAGCATTTAAACAACTTACATATTAAAAAATTAAACACTGTTGTAACACTAAATAGTACCGAAGCTATTAAAAACTACTTGTTTAATTCAGATAATTATGCATTTATTTCTATTCATGCTATTTCTGAAGATTTAATTAATAACAAGCTTAAAATAATAGAAGTTAAAGATTTAAGTATTGAACGTTGGTTTTATTTTGTATCCAGAACAGGATATCAGTCAAATTTAATGTCCTTATTTGAAAAATACACTTTAAAGAACTATAACTTTTAGTTATACGAAACAACTAATTGATTTGCTAAAAAGTTATTGAGACTGGCTATTTTTGTATTGTAAAAAATACAATATGAAAAGTTCAGTAGCAAAAATTATTTTTTTAGTTCCTATAATTAGTATACTTTTTTTCCCTATTAGTAGTTCGTTAGCTCTAATTCTTGGTTTTGTATATGCCTTGCTTTTTAAGCATCCATTTAAACAGAGTTGTCATAAAGCAATTCATCATTTTTTAAAAATATCTGTAATTGGTTTGGGATTTGGAATGTTTATTAAAGAAACAATTACAACAAGTAAGCAAGGCTTTAGTTTAACTTTTTTTTCTATTATTTTAACGGTAAGTTTAGGTTTGCTGTTAACTAAATTATTTAAACTTGATAAAAAATTAGGGCATTTAATTACTTCCGGAACATCTGTTTGTGGTGGAAGTGCAATTGCAGCTATTTCTCCTGTAATTAAAGCAAATAACAATGCTATTAGTGTGGCGTTAGGAATTGTGTTTTTATTAAATTCTATTGCCTTATTTGTTTTTCCAGCAATTGGACATTGGAAACACCTAACCCAAGAACAGTTTGGTTTATGGTGTGCCATTGCAATACATGATACAAGTTCTGTGGTTGGTGCTGCATTGGGTTACGGAGAAGAAGCTTTAAGAGTTGCTACAACGGTAAAATTATCTAGAACTTTATGGATTATTCCCTTATCTGTTTTATCTATGATTATTTTTAAAACAGAAGGAGAGAAAATTAAAATTCCGTATTTTATTTTGCTATTTATTTTGGCGATTTTTATAAATAGTTACCATATAATTCCAACTTCAATTACCAATGAAATTGTATTTTACGCAAAAAAATTATTAGTACTAACATTGTTTTTAGTAGGTTCTACAATTTCAATTAACGATTTAAAATCAACAGGAATAAAACCCATGTTTGTTGCCATTAGTTTATGGATTTTTATTTCACTGTTCTCATATTTATATATTACCTACAATATGTAGTAAATACGTAAAAAGTAAAATACGGTTGGTTTATTTTTATTGAAATAGTTAAAATTTAAAGTTTTAAAAGTATGATATATATAACAATTATGGCAAAAATTAACATTTACTATAGGCAATTATCATAAATTGTAGATACTATATTCAAAACAATTACGATTTTAGTCAATAAATATAAATCAATAGTTAAATTTGCAACTGATAAAAAAAAATTAAAAGCATTTATTCATGAAAAAACTGAATGAGTTTATTTGGGAAACACACGGTATTCATGCCGGAACAGAACAAGACCGTGTTAAACATGGAATTGATAAATTAGAAAAGGTTGTAGACAAAGCAATAGAAGCAAATCATCCTAGTATTACTTTTATAATACATTCTCCTCGCTTAACAAATTTTAGATATATAGCAGAAAGAGAAACAAATGTAAAGTTTATTCGTGGAAATAGATCCTATTTAAATTATCCAAAACGTATTGCAGATTTGCGTAAAAGATACGAAGGGAAAATAAACATTAAATATGGTGTAGAGTTAGAATGGATGGGCGCTGATTTAGGATTGCAGTGGAGCCGTTCTAAAATATTTCAGGCAGAAGATGCCGATTATGTAATTGGTTCAGTTCACTTTGCTCCAGAAGGTTTACCTTATGATGGTACAAAAGAAGAAGCACTTGAATTGTTAAAAATTAGAGGAAGCTTAGAAGCTTATTGGGATGGCTATTTTAATGAAGTTATTCAAATGATTGAATGTTTTGGTGATATGATTCAAATTATTGGTCATATAGATTTACCAAAACTTAATGTTGATATGCCAGAAGCATTATTAAATTTTGAAACAAGTTCACATCCTTTAGCAAATAAGTTTAGAACGTTGTTAGAGCTAATTGCCGACCGAAATTTGTCGTTAGATGTAAATATGGCAGGAAAATTTAAAGGAGTAGGCGTGTATCCAATACAAAGTATTTTAAGAAGAGCTAACGAACTACAAATTCCTGTTTGTTTAGGAACCGATTTACATCATGTGCGTTATTATGGATTAAACTTTAAAGAAAGTTTAGAATATATTCAGGAAGCAGGGTATGAGAATTATGTAAGTTATTCAAAATTAATTCCAGAGAATCGTACAATTTATGATGATCACGATTTAAAGGTTAAATATACAGTTCTAAATAAAGGTATTGAATTATTAAATCAACGATTGGATTCTGAACATAGAAAAATTATTCCAGATTTTTCTTTTGGAGGATCATTTTCCGAGTTTGTAGATATTTATAAAAATGCTACAGGAATGGGTGATTATAATGCAATTCGTATTCGTAAATGGGGAAAATCAATTACAATTACCAATGAAATTCCAAAATCATCAAAACGATTAGTAAACGGATTGTTTTCTGAACATGTAGATGAACCTGGAGTAATTTCTGCGTTATTTAATACATTAGCATCTGAAGGAATAAATGTTGAAACAGCACGATTAAAGTCTAATAACGATGGTACAGCAGTTGCTTTTTTAACTATTGAAAACAGCAATGGAAAAATTGCAGATGCTATTGAATTTGTAAATGGTACAAGCGCCGAATTATTTCATAATTTAACCTATAAAGAAAATGCCGAGTTGCCAAATTATTACGGTGAAGGGGTTTATTTATTAGAAATGGATGGTGTTAAATTAAATTTGGCATTAAGTGAAAAAGTAATACTTACCAAACATAACAATGCTCCTGGAGTATTATTAATATTGCTATCGGCCTTATCTTCAAAAAATATTAATATAATAGATTTAAGGTTAGGAAAATTAAATGATATAGGTTATTCAGCTATTGCTATTGATGGAGATAGTAATGTAATTAGAAATTTATTATCTAATTTAGGTGAGCAATATTATGAAGCAAACTTAATTGAATTTCATAGTATGTAAGTATAAAAATAAAATTTTAAATTTTTATAAAAGCAAAAAGTTGTGCAGCAGTGTACAACTTTTTTATTTAGCAGTAGTTTACATAAAAAAACCACCCCCGACATGCGAGGGTGGAAATTGCTATGAAAAAGATGTAGGAAAAATAACCTACCTTCTAAAGATAATACTTTAATATTTAATGCTAAAATATATTTAATAAATAAAACTATAATTACTTTAAAATAGAATTAAATATGAGTTTTTATTTTTTAAAAAAAGATACCATTGTTTTAAAAAATAGCATATTTTTATTCATTATAACTTAAAATATAAAAATTGCTAGTTTTCAATAATTTAAGGTTTGTTAAATAACAACATTAGTATACTTATTTTACTAATGCCTGTATGCATTGTTAATTTAGTCTACTAATTTAAAGTATAAAAACCTGCTTTTATAAGTTAAATAAAGTGCTAAATAGAATGCTTTAGTTGGTTTTTAGAAGTTAGCCTTAACACTTGATTAAATTACTAATTAAAGAATAAAATTGTCAAACCATGAAGCATCCATTAATAAAAATATTAATTGTTATTCTTTTAGGAGTATTTGTTTTAATGTTTGCAAGTGTAATCCAAATAATTATTTTAAATGAAACGAATATAAGTGAAAATTTTCCTCCACTTAAAAAAACAGCAATTCATTTAGGAATGTTAATTTCTTCAATTTTAATTATTTTAATACTTACTAAAGGAAAATTAAATGAATATGGCTTTAATTGGAACTTTAATTTTCCTTTTATGAAGATTGTATTTATCAGTTTAGCATTCGGATTTTTATCATCTGTAATTGGAAATTTTTTTATTAATTCAACATCAAAAACAGCAACGATGGATTTTACTTTAATTGAACAAATACTATACATTTGGTTGTTCGCTAGTATTTCCGAGGAAGTTTTTACACGTGGATTAATTCAAGGATTTCTATCTTCTTTAAAACATATTGGATTCAAATTTTTAAACTATTATTTAAGTTTACCTGTTATAGTGATATAATTAAATTTAGAACATCTCAATTTGCCTATAAATATGAAATGCCTAATAATAATTGGTCAGATTGGAGCGATTGGGAAGATACAAGTATTTTAGTTGTTTTTGACCTTTTAAATGAAAGGATAAAGATTT
>NZ_JBFHHX010000067.1:0-17675 GCF_041596795.1 Lutibacter sp. | reverse complement strand
CTATTTGTATTATTTTTTACCGAAATGTGGGAGCGTTTTTCATTTTATGGAATGCGTGCCTTATTGGTATTATTTTTAGTAAGCGCCTTAGGTATAGGCGGCTGGGATTGGCCGCGTGAAAATGCGTTGGCTTTATATGGAACCTATTTAGCACTACTCTATTTAACACCAATTATTGGGGGAACTTTAGCCGATAAATATTTGGGAAATAGAAAAGCCATTATAATTGGAGCAATTATTATGACTTTGGGTCATGCAAGTATGGCTATAGAATCTAATCCTTTCTTTTTATACTTAGGATTACTTTTATTAGTTGTAGGAACTGGTTTTTTTAAACCAAATATGACATCTTTCATCTCTATTTTATACAAAGATTTTCCAGAAAAAAAAGACGGAGCTTATACCATTTTTTATATGGGTGTAAATGCCGGAGCATTTTTAGGAATTATGTTGTGTGGGTATTTAGGTGAAATATTAGGATGGAGTTGGGGATTTGGTTTGGCAGGTATTTTTATGTTATTGGGTTTATTACAATTCACCTTTGCACAAGGTATTTTTGGTGATGTTGGTAACAAACCAAATACTGAAGATAAAAGTATTGAAACTGACGATCATACTAAAATTGAAGATAAATTAAATCCATTTACAACAATAGATAAAATTTTAATTGTTCTTATTTCTGTATTAGGATTAACATGGGTAATTAATGATCCATTGTCAAAAATTGGTGAAACTAACTTTTTAGCTTTTGGAGGCACTGATTATTCTGGTCACACAATACTTATAACCTTAGTGTTATTTCTTTTCTTAATTACAACAAGAATACTACGTTATAGCAGAATTACACGCGACAAAATGATTGCTGTGGTAATTTTTGCTTTCTTTATAATTTTCTTTTGGGCTTCTTTTGAACAAGCCGGAGGATCTATGAGTATTTTTGCAAAAGATTATACAAGTCGTATATTATCAGGTAATTCAGCTTTTATTTTTAATATAGTTGATGTTATTATTACCGTTGTTCCAATTGGAATTATAACCTATGTTTTATATTTATTATTTAAACAAACCTTTAAAAAATATTTTATATCAAACTTAATTTTAGCATTTAGTTTTGTATTAATTTGGGGAGTTGTTATTTGGAAAATCTACAATAATTTCAACACTTATTCTTATGAAATTTCTTACAACACCTATAAAGTTGCAACGGATGATGGCAAAGAAATAGCTATTACTGCAGAAACCATAGTTCCAGAAAATACTGAAATTATTGAAAATACAACAGTTATAATTTCTTCTAACGAATTTGTAAAAGGCGATGGAATTTCTATTTTAGATTTGGATAAAAAGGGAACTAACTTTAAATATTTAAAACCTGAACAAGCCAATTTAATTAACAATAATATTCCGGCAACAATCATCAGAAAAAAGGATAATGAAGTTCAAATTCCGGCAACGTGGTTTTTAATTTTAAACTCGTTATTTATAATTGCTTTTGCACCTTTATTTTCTAAATGGTGGGAAAGTAAATACAACCCAAAACCTGCTGCAAAATATGCCATTGGATTATTCTTTTTAGCTATCGGATTTGGTATTTTGGCCTACGGAGCGTCAGGTATTCCACAAGGAGCAAAAACCGCTTCGGTAAGCATTGTTTGGCTTATTTTGGCTTATTTATTTCATACACTTGGAGAATTATGTGTTTCTCCAGTTGGTTTATCGTATGTAAGTAAATTGGTTCCACCACGTATGATAGCTTTTATGTTTGGTGTTTGGTATTTGGCTTTGGCTATTGGTAATAAAACATCAGGAAAAATGGGTGCAATGATTGATGATATTACAGCAAAATACGATATTTCAACGTTCTTCTTAATATTTACCTTTGTACCTATTGTAATTGGTATAATTGCGCTATTACTAAGTCCAGTTTTAAAGAAATTAATGCACGGAGTAAAATAAATTAAAATAAGTCTGTAAATTTGGCAATGTTTTTGCGTCAAACTACATAGAAAAATATAAAATATTAAAAATGAGAAAATTATTTATTGTTACACTCTTATTATTTTGGGTATCAACCAATGCTCAAGAAATAAACTGGATGACTTTAGAAAAAGCTGTTGAAGCTCAAAAAACCAATCCAAAAAAGATTTTTATTGATGCCTATACAGTTTGGTGTGGACCTTGTAAAATGTTAGATAAAAATACTTTTGGTAATAAAGATGTTGCAAAATATGTAAACGAAAACTACTATGCTGTAAAATTTAATGCCGAAGGAAATGAAACCATAAATTTTAAAGATAAAATTTATAAAAACCCAGGGTTTAATCCAAAATCAAATGGTAGAAATACTGCACATGAATTATCTAGTTATTTTGGAGTAAGAGCTTATCCAACAATGTTGTTTTTAGATGAAAATGCTAATTTATTAACTCCAATTACTGGATATCAAACACCTCGTCAATTAGAAATATTTTTAAAAATATTTGCTAAAGACCATTACAAAACAATACAATCTCAAGAAGCGTTTACAGAATACGCTACTAACTTTAAACATGAATTTGTAGAATAATTTTTTATTCTTTAAGAATATAAGCTCCTTTTTGCATTGTATTGTAAAAAGGAGTTTTGTTTTTTATACACGTGGTTTCCCATTTATTTATATAACTTTTATAATTAGTAGCATCTGCTATAATTATCTCTGGTTTTACCTTATTAATTAAACGCTCCAAATTTATTTTAGGAGATTGCTGTAGCACTACAATATTTGGCTTAATTGATTTAAAGTTATACAAACCCAAACTATCTACCACTAAAATATTAAGGTTTTTGAATGAAATTAAAAAATGATTTAGTTCCAATGAATCATTTTTATTAACACCGGTACCAACCAAATAAGATTTTGTAGCGCTATTTAATTTTAATGAATTAAACACTATAGAATCACCTTTTCTTAAACCAATAATACTTTCTTTATAATTATTAAAAACAATAAACTCGTTTGATTTTTGACGATGATATTTTTCTAAAATTAATGTAAATTGAAGAAATATCACCGCAATAAAAGTTAGAACTAACCTATAATAATACCGTTTTTCTAGCCACTTTAAAACAAAAAGCAGACATAAATAAATACTAATCATCATCATAAAAGAAAGTGTAATATTTCTAATAATAAAATAATCCATAGTAGAAACCCACGTAATAATTCCGTTCATTCCTTTTAATATAATTGTATAAAAGTCTGCCAAAAACTGTGGTAATATTTTAAAAAGCGATAGTATTATAATTACAATTCCTGAAATTAAAATAAATCCTAAAAAAGGGATAATAAGCATATTAGCAACAAAAAACAAACCAGGAAATTGATGAAAATAGAATAAACTCAGTGGTAAAATTCCTAACTGAGCAGCAATTGAAACCGTAAACAATTGCCAAGCTTTTTTAAAAAACCAAATTTCAGATATCAATAAATTCTCAAGTTTCGGTTGTATCCATACAATTGAAAATACTGCCAAATAACTTAGTTGAAATCCAATTTCGAACAAATAAAATGGATGAAAAAGCAACAGAAAAAACATTGAAATAACCAAATTATTATAAATATTAGATGGTTTATTTAAATGTAAGCCAACAGACAAGGCAGTAAACATTGCAACTGCCCTAACTACTGATGGTGATAAACCAGCTATTACGGCATAAAACCACAACAAACTAACTATTAACGAAGTAGCTATTAATTTACCATTTTTAAATTGATGTAAGCTCTTAAACAAAAACAGTAACAGCAATAAAATTACACCAATATGTAAGCCAGATACCGCCAAAATATGAACTGCTCCAGCATCTTTATAATCATCTAATAAATCATCAGAAACAGTTTGTCGCTGCCCTAATAACAATGCATTAATTAAAGCCAACTCATTATTTTTAAAACCGTTTTTTATAAGTGACGCATTTATAGAATTTCTAATAGTTGCCGCAATTCCATATATAGTTTTAGATTCTGTTGGCAGCTTTAAAAAAGAAGAACTACTAACATATATTTGATGATGAATTTGTTGATTAACCAAGTACTTTTTATAATTAAAACCATAGGGATTTAAAAGTTTTGG
Organism: Lutibacter sp.; assembly: GCF_041596795.1. GTDB lineage: Bacteria > Bacteroidota > Bacteroidia > Flavobacteriales > Flavobacteriaceae > Lutibacter. The sequence goes on along the minus strand of NZ_JBFHHX010000067.1, from coordinate 13,566 downwards.
AATTTCTCTAAACTCAGATTTTACCAATAGTTCATCATCAACCTTTAACGTATTATTTAAACTATCTTTTTTACAATTTAAAAGGATTTTTCCAATAACTTTTTCATTATTAATTTCTAAAACAACAGCCTCATATTTAGCATAATTTACATTAGATTTTAACACTTTTCTAATTTTTAAAACCGTTTGAGAAAGACTATCGGTTTTAAACTGTAGTGTATTTGAATAATGCCTATTATTATTTAAATTATTCTGAAAACTAATGGTAGCGACTCCAATTAAAACAGTAGCTAAAAAAACAAAACCTTTAAAAAAAAGATTAAAATATTTTAAATTTTTATTTGCAAAAAAATAGCTGAATAGCAACAACAAAATAACAGCGCAGTTTAAGACTACTATTTCTTGTGTGTTTATCTCAAAATAATTACCTATTAAAATTCCAGTAATTAAAAAAAAAGTCAACTGTACTGGAACAAATCTTAAAAATTTTATCATAGCACAATAAAATTACAAAAAAAAATAACACCAACATATAAGCAACTCATTTTCAGTATTTATTTAGGTAACAACTGTTACAGAATGATTAATATCAGCATTCACCTATTTAATATGCGGTAATTTTAGTTACTATTATAAATATATAAATATGAAAAAATTAATTTTTAGCAGCCTACTAGTTTTAATGTTTAGCCTTGGTTCTGTTGCACAAGATATTGCGCCTTACATTAAAATTGGTGAATCATCAGAATCAGTTCAACAAATAACCGAGAAAGTAAAAAATATTTTAGAGAGTAATTCTTTTATAGTATTGGGTGATTATAATCCATCTAATAAAAGTACTTTAAAAGTGATTGCTTTTACAAGAACAGATTTAAAAAACACTGTTGTAAAAGTTAAAGATAGAGGTGCACTAGCTGCTGTTTTTAAAGTTGGTTTAGAACAAAAAAACGGAAAAGTAACCCTATCATATACAAATCCAGATTATATTTTAAGAGCCTATTTAGGAGACAGTTACAACACCTATAAAACTACTTTTCAAAAATTTAGCTCCGATTTAAAATCGACTTTTTCTTCTTTAGGAAACGATTTTAAACCTTTTGGAGGAACTGTTAAAGCCGAAAATTTAAAAAAATATCATTACAAAATAATGATGCCATATTTTTCTGATCCTGTTGAATTAAATAATTTTACCTCTTTTGAAGAAGGCTTGAAAATAATTTCGGCTAACTTAAATGCAAAAAAAGGCAATACTACTGAAGTATATAAATTAGTTTATGCAAATGAAAAAGTTGCTGTTTTTGGTGTTGGATTATTAAATAAAAGCGAAGGAGAAGGATACTTTTTACCAATTATTGGCGAAGCACATGTTGCCGCTTTACCTTATGAAATTATTTTACAAGGAAACAAAGCAACAATGTTACACGGCAAATACAGATTAGCTTTACATTGGCCAGATTTAACAATGGGAACTTTTATGAAAATTATGAGTACGCCTGGTGATATTGAAGATGCTTTAGACGCACTATGTAAATAAAACAATTAGTTCAATCAATTTTTCTTGAAAAAAGGTTGTTTAAACATGAATTATAGTAGTATAATACGTTTATTGAAATAACACCAATTATTAAGTTACCCCAAATTCAATATACATAGTTTTACAAACTAAATTTCACTTACTTTTTTAAACAGCCTTTTTTAATTTATAATTAATTCCGCTACTTTTTTAGAAGCGCCTTTACCTCCCAATTTCTTTTCTAAATCAAAATAATTTAAAAACATTTTAGATCGATTTTCTTCATTTAAAATTTTATGAAGTTCTATTTCCAAATTTTTCTCATTACAATCATCCTGAATTAATTCTTTTACAACTTCTTTATCCATTATTAAATTTACCAAAGAAATAAACTTTAAATCTACCAATCGTTTTCCAATTTGGTAAGAAATCCAGCTAGTTTTATAACAAACAATTTCTGGTACTTTAAACAATGCTGTTTCTAAAGTAGCTGTTCCTGAAGTTACAATGGCAGCATAAGAAATAGATAATAAATCGTATGTTTTATTACTTATAAATTGCACATTATCTTTTTTAATAAATGGCTTGTAAAATTCGAAATCTTGACTTGGAGCTCCTGCAATAACAAATTCATAATCTGTAAATTTATCAGCCATTTTAAGCATTACAGAAAGCAATTTGGTAATTTCTTGTTTTCTGCTTCCAGGCAATAAGGCAATTATTGGTTTAGCTGTTAATTGGTATTTTTCTCTAAATAACGTTTCATCTACTTGATTTCTATTTGCAATAGCATCAATTAGTGGATGGCCTACAAAATGAACAGGAAAATGATGCTTATCCTCGTAAAAACCTTTTTCAAAAGGCAAAATAACATACATTTCATCAACATCTCGCTTTATTTTAGAAATCCTATTTTCTTTCCACGCCCAAATTTGAGGCGAAATATAATAATGCACTTTTATGCCTTGTTTTTTAGCAAATTCAGCAATTCGCATGTTAAAACCTGGGTAATCAATTAAAATTAAAGCATCTGGTTTAAACTGTAAAATATCGTTTTTACAAAACTTTATATTTTTATAAATGGTTCTTAAGTTCATTACAACCTCGGCAAAACCCATAAAAGCTAAATCGCGATAATGTTTTACCAAAGTTCCACCAACTTGCTGCATTAAATCGCCGCCCCAAAATCTAATTTCGGCATTGGAATCCTTTTCCAACAAAGCTTTCATTAAATTTGAGCCATGTAAATCGCCAGAAGCTTCTCCTGAAATTATATAGTATTTCATATATTTTTAGTTATTGAACAAGGTTAACAATAGTACTATAAATGCAACAAAAAAAGTTTCCATTAATACACCTCTAGCTCTATAATCTTGTTTCTTTTTTAGAAAAACAAAAAACACAAAAAAATTGGCTATTGCCCCTAAAACTAAAACTCTTCCTTCTAAATTACCTTCTTGTATAAGTGCTAAACTTTTATAAAATTGGAATCCTGAAAAAAATTCAATAAAAATAAAACATCCAACAGAAGTTGCTAATAAACCTGTTAAAAACCCAATTGCTATTTCTTTTTTCACAATTTAAAGATTCCAGTTGTTTAACTTATGTATAAAATGGTGCGCAGTTAAATCAAACTGAACAGGCACAACAGAAATGTAGTTGTTTGCCAACGCCCATTCATCAGTATCTTCGCCTTTATCCATATTCACAAATTTTCCGGTAAGCCAGTAATAAATTCTTCCTTGCGGATTGGTACGTTTATCAAACTCTTCCACCCAATTTGCACGCGCTTGCCTGCACACTTTAATTCCTTTAAACTCTTTACTTTTTGGAAAATTTACATTTAGCACTACACCATCTGGCAAACCTTGCTCTAAAACATTTAAAGCTATCTTTTTAATATGTTCTTTTAAAGGTTCAAAATCGGCATTCCAAGAATAATCTAATAACGAAAATCCAATAGCCGGAATTCCTTCAACGCCAGCTTCAACAGCAGCACTCATAGTTCCCGAATAAATTACATTAATAGATGAATTTGAGCCATGGTTAATTCCTGAAACGCATAAATCTGGCTTTCTATCTAAAATTTCACTCACAGCCAATTTTACACAATCCGCCGGAGTACCAGAAGATTTAAATTCTCTTTGCGGGCCATTATCAACAGTAATTTCGTTACAATATAAGGTTTCATTAATAGTAACTGCATGTCCCATTCCACTTTGCGGACTATCTGGTGCAACCACAACTACATCGCCAATTTCCAGCATTACAGCTATTAAAGTTCTAATTCCTGGAGCGGTTATACCATCATCATTGGTAACTAAAATTAAAGGTTTTTTATTCATTTTTTATCAAATTAAAAAACAAAGCTACTATATTTTATTCGGTTTCATTAAATTTAACTTTAACAATTTAAAAAGTGTATACTCGTAAAAATCATGCAACAAACCTTCCATTTCTTTAAAAAAGCTATATAAAACAAAAATTTACCAAAAAAGAATTTATAAAAAAAAGTTAAATTACTATCTTTATTATTATAATGGCACTATTTTAGTGTAATATTACATATTAATAACTACTGACACGACAGATGATGATTAGAAATTTAAAAATTTTATTGCCGCTACTATTTTTTGTTAGCTTATTTACTAGCTATCAAACAAATGCATATACAGATACTGAACCAAAAGACAAAGTATTACTTACTATATTAAAATATGTTTTAACGCAGGGACACTATGAGCCTAAACAAATAGATGACACTTTTTCTGAAAATGTATTTAATTCATTTATTGAAAATATAGACCCTTCTAAAAGATATTTTTTACAATCGGACATTGATGAATTTGCAGCCTATAAACTTCAAATTGATGACCAAATAAACAATGAAGACTTATCGTTCTTTTATTTAGTGTATGAAAGATTGATTGAAAGAACAGAAGAATCTAAAGATTATTATAAAGAAGTATTATCAAACAAATTCGATTTTAATACTAAAGAAACTTTAGATGCAGATGTAGATAAATTACCGTATGCCGCTAGTAAAGAAGAACTAATTAATACTTGGTACAAACAACTAAAATTTAGTACTCTTTCTAGATTATATGATAAATTAAATGATGAAGAGAGCAAACAAAAAGAAGACGAAACTTACCAACCAAAAACTATAGACGAACTTGAAGAAGAAGCCCGAGAAGCTACTTTAGAAAGTATGAATGATTTATATGAAAGAATTGATGAATTAACTTATTCTGACTGGTTTTCTACCTTTATTAACTGTATTGCAGAAGAGTTTGACCCACATACTTCTTATTTTGATCCAACAGTAAAAAAGAGATTTGATATTTCTATGGCTGGTAAATTAGAAGGAATTGGAGCACGTTTACAAAAGAAAAACGATTATACAAGTGTAAGCGAATTAATTTCTGGTGGTCCAGCTTGGAAACAAGGCGAACTTGAAGTTGGTGATTTAATTGTTAAAGTTGCCCAAGGAAACAAAGAACCTATAGATATTGTTGGTATGAGATTAGATGATGCAATTGAATATATTAAAGGTGAAAAAGGTACCGAGGTTAGACTAACAGTAAAGAAAATTGATGGAACTATAAAAATAATTTCAATTATTAGAGATGTTGTTGAATTAGAAGAAACATTTGTAAAATCTACCGTTGTACATAAAGATGGAAAAACCTTTGGTATAATAAACCTTCCTAAATTTTATATTGATTTTGGTGAGGAAAGCTATAGAAATTCAGCAACAGATATGGCACAAGAAATTGAGCGATTGAAAAAAGAAAATGTTGAAGGTTTGGTAATAGATTTAAGAAATAATGGTGGTGGATCTTTAGAAACCGCTATAGAAATTTCTGGTTTATTTATAAATAAAGGACCTGTTGTTCAGGTAAAATACAGAGACCGCGATGCAGATGTTAGAAAAGATGAAGACTCTAAAATTCAATGGGATGGTCCATTAGTAATTTTAGTAAACGAACTTTCAGCATCAGCTTCAGAAATTTTTGCTGCGGCAATGCAAGATTATAAACGTGCAGTAATTATTGGAGGGAAACAAACATACGGAAAAGGAACCGTGCAAAGTGTATTAGATATTAACAGATACCACAATTTAAAAGAAGACATTGGCGCTTTAAAAATGACCATTCAAAAGTTTTACAGAATAAATGGTGGCTCTACTCAGTTAGAAGGTGTACACTCTGATATTATGTTGCCAAGCAGATATAGTTATTTAGAAATTGGTGAACGTGATTTACCAAATGCCTTAAAGTTTGACAAAGTAAAACCTGCAACATATAACCTTTGGAATAATTATGCTAATTTTAATGAAGTAATAAATAACAGCAAAAAGAGAATTGCTACTAACCATTATTTTAAATTGATTGACAGTAACGCAAAGTGGTTAAAATCTACCCAAGATGATACGTTAATACATTTAAATTTAGAAGATTATAAAGCAGATTTAGAAAACAACAAAACACAATCTTTACAGTTTAAAGATTTAAAAGATTTTACAACTAATTTAACGTATACATCTCCTTTATACGAGCAAAATTTAATAAAATCGGATTCAGATTTGGCTGATAAAAGAATGGCTTGGCATAAAAACTTGCAAAAAGACATTTATGTGGAAGAAGCCGTGAACGTTTTAAGCGAATTAAAATTAAAACCTGAATACCATTTAGTTAAAAATTAATCTCTACAGATAGCGTTATTACATTGAAATCTAATCATAATTCATTAACAACACTAGCACTCCAGAAGTTTAAAAAAAACTTAACTGGAGTGTTTAGTTTTTGGTTTGTAGTAGTTTGTGGATTTATTGCCATATTTGCCTATCTATTAGCACCTGACAATAGCAGTAATGCCAATCAAATGCATTTGGAAATTCATTCTAAAAAACCTGGTTTTGAAGTTTTAATGCTTACAATTCCTTCAGAAAACGAACTTTCTCAATCCTACTTCAATAAACTTTTTTTTGGTAGTAGAAATCAACAAACCGAAATTCCAATCTCTAACTACTCTACTTCAAACAAAACACTTACCATACAAACTTATGTAGAAAATAATGCAGAAAGTTTAACAAAATCGTATCCGTTAGAACTCTTTAAAAACAATGATATTTCTAACTATATTAAAATAAAAAAATTCTATTTAGGAACCGATAAATACGGGCGAGATTTGTTAAGCAGAATGCTAGTTGGCACCCGAATTTCATTTTTTATTGGTTTTATTGCTGTTTTTATTTCATTGGTTATTGGTATTTCAATTGGTGCAATTGCCGGGTATTTTGGAGGTAAAATAGATGCTTTAATAATGTGGTTAATAAATATTACGTGGTCTATTCCTACATTATTATTGGTTATTGCAATTACATTGGCTTTAGGAAAGGGCTATTGGCAAGTTTTTATTGCTGTAGGATTAACTATGTGGGTTGAAGTTGCCAGAGTTGTTCGCGGACAAGTAATGAGCACTAAAGAAATGCAATATGTTGAAGCGGCAAAAGCCTTGGGTTTTTCAAATTTCAGAATAATTTTCAACCATATTTTACCAAATATTATGGCTCCTGTTATTGTAATTTCAGCAGCTAATTTTGCTGGAGCTATATTAATAGAAAGTGGTTTAAGCTTTTTAGGAATTGGAGCACAACCTCCTACTCCATCATGGGGAGCAATGATTAAAGATCATTATTCTTATATAATTTTAGGCAAAGCCTATTTAGCAATTATTCCTGGCTTAGCAATTATGAGTTTAGTAATGGCATTTATGCTTATTGGAAATGCTTTACGTGATGCTTTGGATGTAAAAGGTTAAAACCTAAAACACTCTTAAAAAAACAAACCTTTTAATAAATTAAATAAGTTGATACTTTTCAACTCTTTTTTATTGAAGTATATTTGTTGCTTTCAAAAAATAACATATGAATTTCGAAGTTACTTTCAATACAAAATGGTCAGATTTTGACCCAAACAGACATATGCGTCACACTGCTTATAACGATTATGCTGCTGAAGTTAGAGTGCGTTTTTTTCAAGAACATGGATTATCTATTAACGAATTTGCTAAATTAAATATTGGACCAATTTTATTTAAAGAAGAAACTTCGTTTTTTAAAGAAATTCATATAGGCGAAAATATTACAGTAAAAATGGAATTAGAAGGCGTGTCAAAAGGTATTGAACGCTGGCGTTTTAACCATCAAATTTTTAATAAAGACGGAATACTTTCAGCCGAAATTAAAGTTTACGGCGCTTGGATAGATTTATTAAAGCGTAAATTAACTTCACCTCCACAACAATTTGTTACCATATTTGAAGATTTACCAAAATCTGGAAATTATACTGAAATACCTCTAAAAAGTGAAAAATAGAAAAATAATTTATACAATTATCACATTAGTTTTTGCAATTGGTTTTTATTTATACGATAACTATTCAGTAAAATCAATTACAACAAATAATGCTGAAAGCTCTAAAAATACCTCTATTTCAGATTTTGATTATTTACCAACATCTACAACAAATCAACTTATTCATCATAACTATTATTCACTATCATACAATGAAAAATATGAACAAGCTGAATGGGTTGCCTATGAATTAGATAAAAATCAACTTTCAAATTCTAATTTTAAAAGACCTTATTTTGAATTAGACTCAAAAGTAACCACCAAAAGTGCACATTATAAAAACTTCAAAAATTCTGGTTATAATAAAGGTCATTTATGCCCTGCTGGCGACAGAAAATTTTCTAAAGAAGCTTTTAACGAAACCTTTCTAACCTCTAATATTTCTCCTCAATTATATGATTTTAATGGTGGAATTTGGAATAGATTAGAGCAAAAAGTTCGCTATTGGGCTCAAAAATACGATCATTTATATATTGTTACTGGAGGTGTTTTAACTAATGATTTAAAAACTATTGGAACCGAAAAAGTAGCAGTGCCTAACTATTTTTATAAAATTATATTAGATTATAGTGAGCCGGAAATTAAAGCCATTGCTTTTTTAATACCACATCAAGAATCTGAAAAAGGATTGTATCAATTTGTAACTAGTATTGATAAAATTGAAGAATTAACTGGCATTGATTTTTTTCCAGCATTGCCAGATTCTCTAGAAAACAAATTGGAAAAATCTAGCAGTTATATTAATTGGAGTTTAAGATAATCTCAAAAATATTTCTGAAATTATTTTTATATGCAGTCACTACAATTCTAAAAATTAATAGTCAAGTTTTAACAATATTGAGCAGTATTAAGCTGTCATTTTTTGACGGTATTTTAGTGGAGAAATTTGATACTGTCTTTGAAATAGTTGGCAAAAATGAGATGTATTGTTAAAACCGGATTCATAACAAATTTCATTAATATTCTTGTTTGTTGTTAGCAACAATTTAGAAGAACGTTCCAAACGTTTTTTTCTTAGCCAATTGGCAGGAGAATCTTTATATCTCTTTTTAAATTCTCTTTTAAATTGAGATAAACTTAAATTAGAGAGGTACGCTAAATGATCTACATTTAAACTTCTATACACATTGGCATTTACCACAACTTGTATGTTAGAATTTTCTTTAACCAAGCATTCTTCTAAAAAACTCATAAAGTAACTTCGCTCTTGACCTGTTACAAGTAAAATTAATAACTCTTCAAATTTATGTTTTAATAATTCAGAAACAGGAGCCGGAGATAATTGAAAGTATGATGATACTGAAGTAACATAAGAATTCATCCATTCATCAAGATAAAACTGGTAGGCACCTAACGCGTTAATATCTAACAATTCTGAAGGCGAAATTAACTGTCTATAGTGCGTAATAAATTTTGATAAAAACTCATCTGTTAAAAAAACTAAAATACATTCCAATGTATCTCCTTCTTTTAATTTTTCACATACAATTATAGAACCCTTTTTTACAAAAATTGCTTCACCTGCCTCCAATTTATAAAAGTAATTTGGCGTTAATAAACCTTGGTTACCTTTTAAAACAAACATTAACATGTGATCTTTAATAAAAAGCTTGTCTTTATTACTGCTTTCTTTTATAGAATAGTGCATAATACATTGCTGATCGGTTTCTAACACTTTATAGTCGTCAGCCTTACTAAAATATAAGTTTAACTCTTCACTAATCATTACACTAATCTAATTGTTGATATTCAAATATATTCAATTTTTTTGTTAATAAATGTTCTATTTAGCTCAAATATTGTTTTTAATAAAAAATTGATAATTACATAAGGTTTTTACGATTTAAAACCCCAATAATTTATTTTTTTGAAGTGTTTTTCAACTTTAAACTAAAAAACAGAACTGTTTGCGATAGAATTTTTGAAGAGAATTTTAATAATTTAGTTAATATTGAAGTTTTTTAACATTAAAACCTAAAAACAAGGATTAATTTTAATAGCATTTTATTCAAAAAAGCTCATTTTAGTACTTAAAACGAGCTTTTGTTTTTGATATAAATTTTAAATTATTTTAAGCTTACTCTTTAAAAGCATTAATTACATCATTAAGTAACCTGTAAGAATTACTTATTGTTGTAGAGATAACGCTCTCTTCAACATTTAAATTTCTTACAATTTCTTTTATACTTGGAATTGCAGGACTAGACATACTAAAGTTCCTTAATCCTATTCCGGATAATAATTTGGTTGCTTTTTGATTTCTTGCCAACTCACCACATAAACTAACATCTAAATTATTTTCATTTGCCAATTTAATAATGTGTTGCACTGCTGTTAAAACCGAAGGATGTAACGCGCTAAAATATTTAGACACATTTGTGTTTTCTCTATCTAAAGCTAAAAGATATTGTGTTAAATCGTTTGTTCCAATACTTAAAAAATCTATTTCTTTTGCTAATTGCGGAATAAGAAATAATACAGATGGCACTTCTATCATAATACCAATTTGCATATTTTTATTATAAGGAATTTGCTCATTTTTTAATTCATTTTGCACTTCCCTTAATATTTTATTGGCACTTAAAACTTCTTCAACAACACCAACCATTGGATACATTATTTTAATTTGGTAGTCGGCTGAAATTCTACACAAAGCTCTTAATTGTGTTTTAAATAAGGCTATGTTTTGCAAACAATAACGAATACCTCTTAACCCTAAAAAAGGATTATTTTCTTTACTTATACCTAAATATGGAATTTGTTTATCTCCACCAATATCTAAAGTTCTAATAGTTATTGGCAATCCTTCCATATTTTCACATAACTGCTTATAAATTGTATATTGTTCTTCTTCTGTAGGAGCACTATCTCTGTTCATAAACAAAAACTCCGTTCTATACAATCCTATACCTTCTGCACCATTATCAAAAGCCAATTTTGCTTCTTTTGGACTACTTACATTCGCCAAAATTTTAAATTCAACTCCATCAACACTAACCGCTGGTAGTTTAGCTTTTGCAAAACGCTCCTTTAAAAGTTTATCCTCTTTTTCTTTTTCTAAAATAAGTGATTTTATTTCTTCAGGATATTCACTTTCAAGTACAATACTTCCTGTGCTTCCATTCATAGCTAACACTTCATTTTCTTTTATGGCGTTAATTGCTTTTCCAACGGATGTAATTGCAGGAATACCTAATGATCTTGCTAAAATTGTAGCATGTGAAGTCTCACCACCATGCATAGAAATTATTCCTAAAACCTTATCTGTGTCTAAACTTAATGTTTGTGCAGGACCAATTTCATCAACAATTAAAATTGCAGGTTCTGTAAGAATTATATCATTATTTAAGTTGTTTTGAATTTCATTAATTACTTTAGTTCTTAGTTCAACCACATCAGATGCACGCTCTTTTAAATAGGCATCATCCATATTTAAATACTTTTTCTCTAAACTAGTATACACTGTATACCAAGCGTAAGCGGCTGAAACAGACTCATTATTAATAATTTGTTCTGCTTGTTGAATTATTTTCACATCGTTTAACATGAAAATATGGAAGTCGAAAATTTCCGCATCGTCTTTACCGTAAAGCTTCAATGTTTTTTGTTGAATTTCCTTATAGTTATTTAAAACAATGGCTATAGAATTTTTTAGTTTAGAAATTTCCAACAAAGTATCATCAACTGTTTCCTTTTTAACCTCAACTAGAACGTTTTTTAACAATTTAGCCTTACCAATTGCTATTCCTTTTGATACGCCAAGACCACATAATTCATCGCTCGGAATAATTTTATTAATAGGCTCATTTTTAATTTTGGTGGTATTGGCAATTATTGGATCTCCAAAATTTTCTTTTACAAAAGTATTTAACGCAATTTCTAAATCATTTACCTGATTTCCTTTTACTTTAAATATTAAAATATCGTCTTTTTTAGCACCTAACGTACTTATTTGACTAATACTACTTGCATCAACAAAAGGTTTATTATTTGTACTAACTACAGCTGTTAAATTAAACTTATTGACTAATTCAACAAGTTTAACCGATGGTCTTGCGTGCAATCCTAATTGATTTGGAACAGTGATTCTAATTTCTTTATCAAAATCATCCTGCTCCATATCAACTTTTTGTGTATTGTAATTAATGGGTGTTAATAGGCTTTGTTTTCCAATAAGTCCATTTCTGGCTTCATTAGCAATGGCTTTAATATCTGCTCCTGTCATTGCCTGTGCGGCTGCAGCAATAGCACCTTCAACCAAAGGAGCTTCACATAACAAAATTTTGTTCTTTAAATCTTCATCAATTAAATCTAGCGCTAATTCCGCATTCATTACGGCACTTCCAATATCCATTAGAACCAATATTCCATCGCACTCTGTTAATTTTTCAACAGCATCTTTTATTTTAAAAGGGTCAGTTCCTATTGGACTAAATTCATCATCTAAACCACCTGCAGTTAAAATAGCTACTTTATTTTGCGACATTTGATCTGCCAGTTCTTTTACACCTTCTGCCAGCATTTTACTATGAGAAACAATTACTATGCCTACCATTATTTACTTTTCTATTTACAATTAATGTATTACTCTATAGCTTCTTTTAAGCTTTTTAATATAAGATAACTTGATGTAGCTCCGGCATCTTGATGTCCAACACTACGCTCTCCCAAATAACTTGCTCTTCCTTTTTTTGCAATTAATGGAATTGTAGATTTCATTCCTTTTTCAGCAGTTTCTACCATTTCTGGAAATACTTTTTCAAAAGTTTTATTTTCTGCTACCGCTGCTTTTAATAACTCTACAACTGGATCTAAAACATCTATCATTGTTTTATCACCTACTGTTGCTCGTCCTCTTTGTTTAACGCCATCTACACCTTTTTCAACAGCATCTACAAACTCTTTAAAAGTAAGTTCTGTTTTTGAAACCGTTGACATACCAATTTGAAGAAAGAAAGTGCCATATAAAGGCCCGGAAGCTCCTCCAATACTAGATATAAGTGTCATTCCCATATTTTTAAAAATGGCACCTAAATCCGTATTTAAAGAAAATTCTTCTATTTTATTATGAACTTTATTAAACCCTCGTTCCATATTAAAACCGTGATCTGCATCACCAATTTCAGAATCTAATTTTGTTAAATATTCTTTATTCTCATTTAAAGCAATTGATGCCAATTCAAACCATTTTATAATATGCTTGTGCTGTAATTTATCCATAATTATAATGTTTTATTTATTATTACAAACCCCATCTAAGTCCAGGTGTTTTTACTGGAGCGTCCCAAAGTTTTAAAATCTCATCATCTACTTTTACCAAAGTTATTGAACAACCTTGCATATCTAAAGCAGTAATATATGAGCCTATAATTTTACGAGAGATTTCTATATTTTTACTTTCACAAATTTGATGCATTTTTCTATAAACCCCATAAAGTTCAGATAATGGAGTACCTCCCAATCCGTTTACTAAAGCAATCATTTTATCTCCACTTTTAAAAGGAGCATTTGTTAGTTCTTTATCATCCCAGCAACTATTCTCAAAATTCCAAGTTCTAGTTTGTCTAGTATACGCATCATCATCAAGAATAGCATTGGTTAAAATAGCTGTAATTTCATCACAAGAAGTATG
>NZ_JBFHHX010000066.1:0-18030 GCF_041596795.1 Lutibacter sp. | reverse complement strand
GTCAGCGTTAAAATAAAATATAGTATGAAAAATAAAAAAGTAGCATTAATCACAGGAATCACCGGACAGGATGGCTCTTATTTAGCAGAATTGTTATTAGAAAAGGGATACATTGTTCACGGGATTAAAAGAAGATCGTCGCTATTTAATACAGATCGTATAGATCATTTATACCAAGATCCACATGACCCAGATCAACGGTTAAAATTACATTATGGAGATTTAACAGACTCTATGAATTTAACACGTATTATCCAAGAATGTCAGCCTGATGAGATTTACAATTTAGGAGCAATGAGCCATGTAGCTGTGTCTTTTGATACTCCAGAATATGTAGGAAATGTAGATGGATTAGGAACCTTAAGAATACTAGAAGCGGTTCGAATTTTAGGTTTAGAAAAGAAAACAAGAATTTACCAAGCCTCAACTTCCGAATTGTATGGCGGTATGCCAGAAAACAAAAATGAAAGAGGTTTTTATGATGAAAACTCTCCGTTTTACCCGCGTTCACCTTATGGAGTAGCTAAAATTTACGGTTTTTGGATTACTAAAAATTACCGTGAAGCCTATGATATGTATGCATGTAATGGTATTTTATTTAACCATGAATCTCCAAGAAGAGGAGAAACTTTTGTAACTCGTAAAATTACACGAGCAGTAGCTAAAATTGCCTTAGGATTACAAGAAAAATTTTATTTAGGAAACTTAGAAGCTAAAAGAGATTGGGGACATGCCAAAGATTATGTGCGCATGATGTGGATGATTTTACAAGCTGAAAAACCAGAAGATTGGGTAATTGCAACAGGAGTAACTACCACAGTGCGCGAATTTGTACGCATGGCTTTTGAAGAAGTAGGGATAGAAGTTGAGTTTAAAGGAGAAGGAGTAGACGAAAAAGGATATGTAAAAAGTATTAACCAAGAAAAATACAACCTAGCCACTAATTCGTCAGTTCGAGTGCCGGAGCAAGGCGAAGGTGTATCGAGAACCCAACCACGTCATCCTGAACTTGTTTCAGGATCTGCCAATCGCAAACAACCAGCCATAGGCAAAGAAATTTTATCTATTGATCCAGCATATTTCCGTCCTACCGAAGTAGATTTATTAATAGGAGATCCAACAAAAGCGAAAGAAAAATTAGGTTGGGTACCAGAATACGATTTAAAAGACTTGGTAAAAGACATGATGCAAAGTGATGTGCAATTAATGAAAAAAGATGTTGATTTGCTAAAAGCAGGTCATGAAATATTAAAACAAGCTGAGTAAACACTATTGATAGCACGTAATAAATGCGTCACCCTGAACTTGTTTCAGAGTCTTAGCAAGGCAAGGTAAATGTTTCTGAAGCTTTAATGAAAGTAGTCTAAAAATAGGTGATTAATAAATGTATTGATTGAAGGATTGATTATATAAATAAAAAAAAATACGCTTTATAGGTTTCAATTTATGGTTAAAAATAAAATTTACTTTTGCTCTTTTGCGGATTCTAGGTTACAACCAACTTTAAATAGAATTATTAATGAGGCAAAAGAATCAAATTTTTTTGATGGAGTATTTGCTTTTAATGAATTCACATTAAATAAAGATTTTAAAAAAAAATTTAAAAATGTTTTAAAGTATAGCGTAAGGGGATTTGGTTATTGGATATGGAAAGTTTCAATAATTCAAGATGTTCTTAAAAAAATGAATGATGGAGATATCTTATTATATGCTGATTCTGGTTGTAGCATTAATAAAGCAGGGTTAAAAAGATTTGGGGAGTATGTTGAATTAGTTAAAAATTGTGATTTAGGGATATTGGCTGTTGAATTACAAGAGAGTATGTTAGAGCGTAAATATACCAAGGGAGATTTATTTGATTTTTTAAACGTTCGAGATGATGCTTTAATTTATAATTCACCTCAAGTGCAGGCAGGTTTAATTATGATTAGGAAAAACAAAAAGAGTTTAAAGTTTTTTAAACAGTGGCAACAAGTCTTTGAAAGTAACTATAGTCTAATTAATGACGATTTATCTAAAAGTGAAAATTTTAAAGATTTTATTGTTCATAGACATGACCAAAGTATTTTTTCAATTTTATTTAAAATAAATAAAGGAGTAACAATTCCTTTAAGTGAGGTTTGGATTGAGGATAAAAATAAAATAGGAAATTTAAAAAATTCACCGCTTTTATATTTACGTTTAAAAAATGAAAAAATTCAGGGGGTAAAATATATTCTAATAAATTGGATTCGTAATTTGTTAAAATTAAATGGTAAAATAAATAAATAAATAAAGTTAATATATGTTTTGGCAATACGACCAGTGGCAAAATGCTTTTTTAATTCAATTATTTGCAATAATTATTGCGTTTATAGTTGGTAAAAAAAACGGAATAAAAAATTTAGATATATTCCTTGCTATAGCATTGGTGAGTCCGGTAGCATTGTTTTTAGTTTCTTCCGGAGTTGCTGGGGCTATTTTTTTAAGTGATATTGTAGCATTGGTCTTTTTATTTCAAAAGCAACCAAAGCATTCCAAAAATACTATAGTTAAATTTGCATTTATTTTATATTTGGGTTGGCCACTTATCGCCACCTTAATAGCAAATATATATGGCGTTTTTAGTATTGGTGATGTAATTTTTGAAAATAAACTTATTGTAATTCACTTTTTCCGATTCTTTTTGTATTACACATTATTCTCTAAACTAACTAATTCAACCTATTTTACTAAAGAATATCTTATTAAATTGTTTAAGGTTCAAATAGTAATGTTATTGTTTGTGTTTACAGCTATTCTATTAGGTTATTTGGATATTGTAAAGGTAGATGCTTGGAATCAATTAATCGACAGTTTAAATGATTCTTCTATAGGTAGGGGTGGGATGTTTTTATATAGAGGTGGTGTTGGCACTTTAGGAACCATAACAATTCCCATTGCTTATTTCATTTTTTCAAACACTACCGGTCTCTATAAAATCCTTAGTGGAATACTTATATTTATTGTTTTTGCCTCAATACTTTTTTCTGGTTCAAGGCAAGGTATATCTTTTGCAATATTGTCATTTATTTTATCTGTTATTTATTTTAGTAGTGTTAAAAATACATTTCAAATTGCAATAGTTGCAGGTTTAATGCTTTTTGTTTTATTTAAAAATGAAGCTATTGTTAAAACAGGAGATTGGGTGATAAATAGATATGCATTGTTTTTAGATAATGATGTTAGTTATTTTGAAGAACTAGAAAGTAGAAATTTTTCAATAGAAGAGGCTGAATTAAATAAAAAAGATTTGATTTATGAAATTGTAGGTTATGGATTTGGAGGGAAAATTCATTCAACAGAGTCAGATTATTATAACACATATTCTTATTTTGGTATAGTTGGATTTATCATCTATATTATTTTTATATTTAAAATTGGATTTCAAATTTATTTAAATAAAAAAAAGGCTCCAAAAAAATTAAAACCACTTTTAACTCTCCCGTTAATTCTTATTTTGGTGATGCCACTTTTTGGGATTCAGCAATGGTTTATTATGAGTCATGGTTCTAATAATTCAATGAATATTTATTTACTATTATTTTTATTTACAATTGGATTTAGAGTCAGTAAAATAGGGCGTGATGTAAATTAATATGGGCGATAAATTTGAATTTCTAAGAAAGGTTATGAATAATTCTTTATTCTCGAATTCGATTTGGGCAATAGCAGGCTCTTTCATATCTAAGGGGATAAATTTTGCGTCTATAGCATTTATAGCCAAAATATTAGGGCCGGAAATGTTTGGTGAATATAATGTTATACAGTTAACTGTTGGTTTGTTTGGTACAGTTTCGGGCTTAGGATTAGGTTTGGCTGCCACAAAGTTAATAGCTGAATGGAGAGAAAGAGATATTGAAAAAGTTGGTAGGATTATAGGGACGCTTTATACACTATCCTTTATAATAAGTTTAATTGTAGCCATTAGTTTTTTTACTACTTCAAAATTAGTAGCCATAGAATTATTGAACAACGAAAAATTAACAATACTATTACAAATTACCTCTGTAATTGTAATTTTTGATGCAATTAATGGGGTGCAAAATGGCGTACTAACAGGTTTTGAGTCATTTAAAGAAATAGCAATCGTCAGTACTTTTGTTGGTGTTATTAGCGCTCCATTGTTAGTTGCTGGTGCTTACTATTATGGATTAGTTGGATTGGCAGTGATGTTGCTTTTAACCAGGTTGTTAAATGTTATTGTAAACAGAATTTATTTGGAAAAAAAATTTAAAGAAAGAAAGATTCATGTGAGGGCAAAGATTAGTAAATTAGAATTGAAAAATATTTTAGATATAAGTATTCCTGCTTTTTTAAGTAGTATTGCTACCAGTCCTGTAAATTGGATTTCAACATCAATTTTTGTAAACCAACCAGGAGGTTATAAAGATATAGGGACTTATAATGCAGGTAACCAATTAAGAACACTTGTATTATTTCTGCCAGATAGTGCGGGTAAAATTACAATTCCAAAATTAGCGAATGAATTTGGAGATAAAAATTTAAAAAAATTTAAAAAAACCGTTTCAGTTACATTTCTTTTAAATTTAGTACTGTCGGTTTTACCGGCGATGGTTTTATATATTTTTGGAGGTTTTTTTCAACAATTTATGGGATTGAAATTTAATTTAAGTGATGATTTGATTGCAATTGTGTTGCTCACAGGTGTATTAATTGCTGTAACAAATGCTATAGGCTATATTTTCATTTGCTCTAATTTAATTTGGTATGATTTTTTATTACGTGTTTTTTGGGGATTAGCATTAATTTTAATCATCGTTTTTTATGGGAAAGGTAATGGCGCAGTTGGTTATGGATTGTCAATTTTATTTGCTTCAGTAGTTCATATGGTTATGCAGTTGGTTATTTTAATGTTTAATTTTAAATTATTTTATAATGATAAAAAGTAAAATTTATATAAATATTTTAACCCCATTTACTAAAGAAACTTTCATGAGGCAATTACCAAGTACTTTTGAAAGTGAGGGTATTGTGTTTGGTGAAAATAGTAAAGAGGATAGGGTTTGGGATATGATTGTTGTTTATGAAGGGCTATCTAATATGAGAAAATTTAAGTGTAAAGAAGGTGGGCTCGTTTTTATTTCTGGAGAACCCCCTTTAAGTAGAAAATATTCATATTATTTTTTAAAACAGTTTAATCACTTATTAACTTCTCATCCAAATGTTAATCATAAAAATAATCATCTTACCCAACAAGCTTTACCTTGGCATTTTGGATTAAGTTTTAAAACCAAGAAATTTAATTATTGTTTCGATGATTTGGTTGATTTGCCAATACCTGTAAAGACAAATAAGTTATCTATAATAACTTCAAATAAAAAAATGATGCCAGGTCATAAAGAACGAATGGTATTTCTTGATGCTCTTAAAAATAAATTTGGAGACCAAATAGCAGTTTTTGGTCAAGGAATTAATCCTGTTGACGATAAAGCAGAAGCACTTTTATCATATCAATTTTGTATATGTATTGAAAATTCAGCTATTAATGATTATTGGTCTGAGAAAATAGCAGATTCTTATCTTGGATATTGCATTCCTATTTATCATGGGTGTAAAAATATTACCTCTTATTTTGAGGAAGACTCATTAATTAAAATAAATATTAATAATATAAATGAATCAATTAAAACTGTTGAGAATGTATTATTGAATTCTGATAAAGTATATTCAGATAAAATAGAAAGTATTAAGGTGGCAAGAAATAAATTAATTTTTGAATATAATTTATTTAATGTACTTGCTGATTTTTATTCTAAATATTTAGGGAATGAGAATTCCGAGGATCAAGTTGTTAGTTTAAAACCATCGGAAGTTTATTGGGATCATAAACTAAAAAAAAATATACTAAGGTTAAGACGTTTTATTTTGCGTATTAAATAATTACTATGAAAAAATTATCAATTATAATTCCTGTTTATAATGTTGAGAAATATGTTGCAAAATGTATTTATTCTTGTTTGAAGCAAGATTTAAAGAAAGAAAATTATGAAATTATTATTATTAATGATGGAACCAAAGATAAAAGCCTTGAGATTATTAATGAAATTAAATTTGAGTATCCCGAATTAATTGTTTTTTCTCAAGAGAACGCTGGTTTAAGTGCTGCGAGAAACAAAGGGCTATCTATTGCTAGTGGTGAATATATTTGGTTTATAGATTCAGATGATTGGATAAAAGAAAACTGTTTGAAAGCGATTTTAGCTAAATTAAATGGAATAGATGTTTTAGCATTGGGGGGAATAAACGCATATGACAATTTTCAAAACAATACATTTTTTTATGTTAGTAATAAAAATGCCTCGAATGGTATTGATTTATTGAAAAGTGGTTTTATTCAGCCAGCACAATTCTATATTTACAAAAAATCATTTTTGGTAAATAATCGCTTATTTTTCCTAGATGGGGTATTCCATGAAGATTTTGAGTTCACACCTAGAATGCTTTATGTTGCCCAAAAAATTGGAGTATATGAAATTCCCGTTTATTTTTTTTATAAAAGAGAAGGTTCTATTACAAATACAGTTAATACAAAGCGTTCACATGATTTAATTAAAGTTGCAATAAAACTGAAAGAGTTTAATGAAAATTTTGTTTTAAAGAAATACAAACATATTTTTTATAATTTAATTGGATTGGCTATCAATAACTCATTGTTTAATACTTCAAAATTGGATATAAAAAATCAAAAAGAATTAAGTGTTTTTTATTTTAACAACAGAGCCCTATTTAAGGATTTACAATTAAGCACTGTTTTAAAATATAAATTAGAAGGGTTTTTATTTTTCCTTTTTCCAAAAAAAGTTATAAATATTTATAAAATGCTTAAAAAAAATGGCTAAAACCTGCCTCATTTATAATTACGCGCAACATTATAGAGCTGGAATATTTAAGTTAATAGATAAAGATATTAACTGTGATTTTTATTTTGGGGATAAAATGGGTGATGTAAAAAAAATGAACTATGCAGAACTTTCTAATTTTAAAAAAGAATTGAAGAATAGAAAGTTAGTTTCACATTTTTATTGGCAATCAGGTGCAGTTTCTTTAATTTTTAAGAAGTATAAAAAATATATTGTTTTAGGTGAATACTATTGTTTATCAACTTGGGTGTTGTTGTTTTTATGTAAATTTTCTAATAAAAAAGTGTTTTTATGGTCACATGGGTGGTATGGAAATGAAGGTTTTATAAAAAGGATTATAAAAAAAATATTTTTTAATTTAAGTGATGGAATTTTTCTATACGGTAACTATGCGAAAGGTTTAATGATAAAGGAAGGTTTTGATGAAAATAAATTACATGTAATTTATAATTCATTGGACTATGAAAGCCAATTAAAAATAAGGGAAAACTTAAAAGAATCGAATATTTATAAAAATCATTTTAAAAATGAGTTCCCAACTATAATTTTTATTGGTCGATTAACTAGAGTAAAAAAATTAGAGCAAATAGTTGAGTTACAAAAAATATTAAGAGAAAAAAATATAGAAGTTAATGTTGTCCTTGTTGGAGAGGGCGAAGAAAAAGAGAAACTTAAAACCTTGGCTGCTGAAAACGGTATAAAAAATATTTGGTTTTATGGGGCTTGTTACAATGAAGTAACAATAGGCGAATTAATTTACAATGCTACAATGTGTGTTTCACCAGGTAATGTTGGTTTAACAGCAATGCATGCAATGGTATACGGTACCCCAGTTTTAACAAACGATACTTTTTCTGAACAAATGCCAGAATTTGAAGCAATTGAGACAGGGGTTACAGGAGCATTTTTTAAAAAAAATGATTTAGCCTCTATTGCCAAAACCAGTTTAAATTGGTTGCAAAATAAAAAGGATAGATTGCAGGTTAGGGAGGCCTGTTTCCAAAAAATAGATACTTATTTTAATCCTAAGTATCAAATAAGAGTTATAAAAAATGTTTTAAATGAAGAACAGACTACGTAAGATATTTAGAGAAGTACGCATGTTTTATTTAAGGAAAAAATTAAATTTAGAAAATGTTCATCATACTTTTTATATGGGTGGAGTTTCAAATGTATCACCAGATTTAGTAGCTGAGGAATATTCATATATTGGTCCTAATTGTATCATTTACCCAAAAGTTAAAATAGGTAAATATACCATGTTGGCAAATAATGTAAGTATAATTGGAGGTGACCACGAATTTACTAAAGTTGGTATTCCTATTATCTTTGCAGGAAGAGGTGTTTTAAATGAAACTTGTATTGGGAAGGATGTATGGATAGGTGCTTATTCAAGGATATTAACAGGTATAACCATTGGTGATGGAGCAATTATAGCAATGGGTTCTGTAGTTACAAAGGATGTAGAACCTTTTACAATTTATGGAGGCGTACCAGCGAAAAAAATAAAGAATAGGTTTAATACTGATTTTGAAATTGAAGAACATAAAAAAATGCTTTATAAATCTTTAAAGGATAATGGTTTTAGTTTTAAGATGCTTTGTGATTAATAAAACTTTAATTAGTAGATAATATAATTTAAACAATATAGTAAACGCAATTTACTAATAATAAATAGGCAATAAAAAACAGCATTATTAAGGTAAATATTTGGGGTATATTTACAACTAATAAATTATAAAATTTCGATAAATTATCGATCTATTAAAACAATATGAAAATAACAATTATAACAAGTCCGTTTGTTTATATTCCACCAAATGGGTATGGCGCAGTAGAAAGAATATGGAGCGATATGGCTAAAGAAATGGTACATGAAGGTCATCAGGTTACGTTACTATCTAAACAGTTTAATAAACAAACAAAAACAGCTGTTACAAATGGCGTTACTGCCAAATACATTAAAGGTTACGCTTGGACTGGATCTTTAAAAAAAGATTTAGTATTAGATTTTTTATATTCAATAAGAGCCTTAAGGGCATTAGACAAAACAGATATATTAGTATTAAACACTTTTTGGTCTCCATTACTTTGTTTTTTCTTTAAAAGAAAATACTTGAAAGCAGTGTATAATATTCAGCGTTTTCCAAAAGGGCAGTTTAAATATTTTAAACATATAGACAGGCTTTCATGTGTTTCCTCTGCTGTTTATAACGAATTAATTATGCAAGCACCTACTACAAAAAGTATTGCAAATGTTATAAGTAACCCAGTAAATACAGAAATTTTTAAATATTCTAAAGAAAACCTATCAGAAAACAATAAATTTAGAATTGTATATACTGGTCGAGTTCACCCTGAAAAGGGCTTAACAATTTTAGTAAAAGCGTGTGATTTATTAATAGATAAGTATCCTAATATTGAATTAGTTTTAGTTGGCCCACGTAAACTTAGTGATGGTGGAGGAGGAGATATTTATATAGATAAATTAAATAATTTAGCTACTAAATTTTCTATTATATGGTGTGATCCAATTTCTGATGCACATTTACTAAAAAAGGAAATAGATAAGTCTTCCATTTTTTGTTACCCTTCTGTAGCTGAAAAAGGCGAAACTTTTGGAGTATCTCCTTTAGAAGCTATGGCAGCAGGAAGAGCAACTGTTGTATCTGGATTAACGTGTTTTAAAGATTTTGTAGTACATGGTGAAAACGGATTAATTTTTAATCATAAGTTAAATGAACCAGAATTAGCACTAAAAGACGCAATAGAATTATTAATTAATAATAGTGAATTAAGAAATAAGCTTGCGTTTAATGGATCACAAACTGCGTTAAATTTTAGTAATAAAAAAATAGCTAATTCTTATTTAAAAGATTTTGAGCAAATATTAAATAAAAAATAAATGTCTCGTTTAGTATATAAAGTAAAAAATCAAAAAAATCCATATACTTCTTCCTGGTCTTTAAAGGAGGTTTTAGGTATTCGTATTTGGAATATTGTTTGGATTTTGTTTTTTAGACCATCGCCAAAACTTGTTGGTAGGTATTGGCGTGTATTTTTATTAAAATTATTTGGTGCACGTTTAGAATGGGATGTTTTTATTTATTCTTCAGTAAAAATTTACGTTCCTTGGTTGTTAAAAATGGAAAGCAAAGCCTGCTTGGGGCCTTATTCGGAGGTTTATAATTTGGGTTTGGTTCATTTAGCAGAAGAAGTAACCATTTCTCAATATGTTTATATATGTAATGGAACACATGATTTAAGCGATAAGCGTTCCCCTTTAATGATTGGAGATATTTACATTGGTAAAAATGTATTTGTAGGAGCGCGCGCATTTATAATGCCAGGAATTCATATAGGTGAAAATGCGGTTGTTGGCGCTTGCGCAGTAGTAACAAAAGATGTAGATGATTTTTATATGGTTGGAGGTAATCCGGCTAAATTTATTAAAAAAAGAGTGCTAAATGACTAAGCAACCATCGTTAACGGCATTTGTACTAACATATAATGAAGAACAACATTTACAACGCTGTTTAAATTCATTAAAAAAGGTATGTAGCGCAATTGTTGTAATAGATTCTTTTTCTACAGATTCAACTTTAGAGATTGCACTTGCTCACGGAGCTCGCATTTATCAACATGCATTTGAAAATCATGCTACGCAAATAAATTGGGGAATTAAAAACGCTGAAATTGATACTGACTGGGTAATTAGGGTGGATGCAGATGAATATTTGTCTGATGAATTAATTACAACAATACACACGAAGCTTCCTTCAATAAAAAAAGAAGTAACAGGAATTCGTATAAAACGTTTAATGTATTTTTTTAACAAACCCTTAAAAAAGGGCGGTATGTATCCAATTTGGCATTTAAAATTATGGCGCAATGGAATGGCTCAATGTGAACAACGTTGGATGGATGAACGTATGAAATTAGCAAGTGGCGAAACAACTACATTGGAGGGCGATTTAATAGATCATAATTTAAATAATTTAACTTGGTGGACACAAAAACACAATAGTTATGCCACCAGAGAAGCTATTGATATTTTAGATAAAATATATAATTTTACCAATTCAGATACTGTTGTAGGTCGTTTTTGGGGGACTGCGGAAGAAAGAAGAAGGTGGCTAAAACAACGGTATTTAAAATTACCATTATTTATAAGACCTATTTTGTTTTGGTTTGTGCGTTACTTTTTACAAGGTGGTTTTTTAGAAGGGAAACGAGGTTTTATTTGGAATGCCTTGCAATGTGGTTGGTATCGTTTTTTAGTAGATGCTAAAATTTATGAAGCCTATAAATATGCTGGGAAAGATAAAGAAAACTTAATAGCCTATTTTAAAAAAGAATATGGGTATGATATTACTAAAATTGGTTAATTATAGCATATAAATCAATATGTTGATCCAAAACATAAACTAAAATTAAAGAATTTACATTAAAAAAAATATAATGATGAAAAAAATATTGATAACAGGAGGGGCTGGTTTTGTAGGATCACATTTATGTGAGCGATTATTAAATGAAGGTAATGAAGTGATTTGTTTAGATAATTTTTTTACAGGAAGTAAAAAAAATATACTGAAATTTTTAGACAACCCTTATTTTGAATTGGTAAGACATGATGTTACACATCCTTACTTTGTAGAAGTAGATGAAATATACAATTTAGCGTGTCCGGCTTCACCAATTCACTATCAATATAACCCAATAAAAACAATAAAAACTTCTGTTGTTGGTGCTGTTAATATGTTAGGGTTAGCAAAAAGAGTAAATGCTAAAATTCTACAAGCAAGTACTAGTGAAGTTTATGGAGATCCACATGTACATCCACAAAAAGAAGATTATTGGGGAAATGTAAATCCAATAGGTTTAAGATCGTGTTATGATGAAGGGAAGCGATGTGCTGAAACTTTATTTATGGATTATCATCATCAAAATAATGTTAATATAAAAATTATCAGAATATTTAATACCTATGGTTCTAATATGAACCCAAATGATGGAAGGGTAGTGTCAAATTTTATTGTGCAAGCTTTAAAGGGAGAGGATATTACAATGTTTGGTGATGGAACACAAACACGCTCTTTTCAATATGTTGATGATTTAGTAGAGGGAATGATTCGTATGATGAATTCGCCTAATGACTTTTTAGGTCCAGTTAACCTAGGAAACCCAAATGAATTTACAATGCTTGAATTGGCTGAAACAATTATTAAATTAACCAATTCAACATCAAAAATTATTTTTATGCCTTTACCTAAAGACGACCCAAAACAGCGTCAACCAGATATTAGTTTGGCTAAAGAAAAATTGAACGGTTGGGAGCCGAAAATTCAATTAGAGGAGGGATTGCAAAAAACAATTTCTTATTTTAAAGACATTCTTAATGAGGCATAATTAGTATAATTTAAAAAAAATGAAAATCTCCATCATCACCGTTTGCTATAATAGTGCAGCAACCATTGAAAAAACATTACAATCGGTAGCAGCACAAACCTATTCTAATATAGAATATATTGTGGTAGATGGCAATTCTAAAGATAGCACCGTTGCCATTATTAAACAATACAATACTAGTATTACCAAATGGATATCGGAGCCAGACAAGGGGTTGTATGATGCTATGAACAAAGGTATTGCATTGGCAACCGGAGATATTGTGGGTATTTTAAATTCGGATGATACGTTTTATAATGATAATGTATTACAGGACATTGCAAATTTTCATAGTCAAAACACCATTGATGCCTCTGTAGGAAACATTATACAACACAACCAAAAAGGGAAAGTGGTACGTAAGTACAGTGCCGCCAACTGGCAACCAGAAAAATTAAAAATTGGGTTTATGCCCGCACATCCAGCCATATTTTTTAAAAGAGAATTATTTAAACAATATGGAATGTACCATTTAGATTTTACCATTGGTGCAGATTATGAGTTAATAACCCGTTTTTTTCTAAAGAATAACATTTCCTGGAAATATTCTGGTATTACAACAACAGCCATGTTGGTAGGTGGTTTAAGTAGTTCAGGGTATAAAAGTTATCAGTTAATATCTAAAGAAATAGCAAAAGCTTTAGATAGGAATGATATTAAATATAGTGCTATAAAAATAAAGTTAAGAGGTTTTTGGAAGGTATTGGGCTTGTTTAAGAAGTAACCAACGTTGTTGTTAGATACGTCATCCCGAATTTATTTCG
Source organism: Lutibacter sp. (assembly GCF_041596795.1). GTDB lineage: Bacteria > Bacteroidota > Bacteroidia > Flavobacteriales > Flavobacteriaceae > Lutibacter. Next base: position 4,916 of record NZ_JBFHHX010000066.1, on the reverse strand, counting down.
GGATCTCAATTTTTGGAGTTCTAAAGTTACAGATGCTGAAATCGAAGATTCACGAACTCCTATTTAAAAAATAAAAAAGAATAGTGAGTAAATGAATTCAGCATGACGGTATGCATTGAACCGTCATCTCAAGCACAACGTCATCCCGAACTTGTTTCGGGATCTCAATGTTCGGAGTTCTAAAGTTGCAGATGCTGAAATCGAAGATTCACGAACTCCTATTTAAAAAATAAAAAAGAATAGTGAGTAAACGAGTTCAGCATGACGTACAGGAGAAACAGAAGCTCTAACAAGTTCAGCAAGACGTAAATGATAAATATTAAAATGAATCAACAACTTAAAAATATACTAATAACAGGAGCAACAGGTTTTGTAGGTCAAAATCTTACGCCATACTTACTAGAAAAAGGATATTCAGTAACTGGGGTAACCAGAACACCAAAATCAACCAAAGAATACAGTTACCAAACCCTTTCAAAAGAAATTTGGGATACTTCAACAGCAATAGTACATTTGGCAGGGAAGGCACACGATTTAAAAGGCGTCTCCAATGAAAATGACTATTTTGAAGCAAATACCGAGTTAACCAAAAAGTTATTCCATCAATTTTTAGAAAGTGATTGCAAGGTATTTATATATATGAGTTCTGTAAAAGCAGCTGCAGATGAGGTGGAAGGAGTGTTAACAGAAACCGTAGTTGCAAGGCCTATTACTGCTTATGGAAAATCTAAATTGGCGGCAGAAACGTATCTTTTAGAACAAACCTTACCGGTAACTAAAAAACTCTATATTTTACGTCCTTGTATGATTCACGGTCCTGGGAATAAAGGAAACTTAAATTTATTGTATCAGTTAGTTTCAAAAGGAATTCCATATCCATTAGGTGCTTTTGAAAATAAACGATCTTTTTTATCAATAGAAAATTTATGCTTTGTAATTAATCAGTTATTAAACCAGCAGCCAGAAAGTGGTATATACAATATAGCAGATGATATGGCAATTTCAACCAATGAACTAGTGCAGCTAATTGGAGAGGGCAGTGGTAGACCTTCTAGAATACTAAAATTTCCAAAGCGGTTACTGTTGGGGTTTGGAAAATTAGGAACATTTTTGCACCTACCTATAAATGAAGAAAAACTACAAAAGTTAACGGAAAGCTACGTAGTAGATACTACCAAAATTAAAAAGGTGTTAAATATACAATTACCAGAAAGCACTAAACAAGGCTTATTAAAAACAATTAAATCATTTCAAGAATAAACAACAATGGAATATGTAATTAGTGCAATAGTATTGGTATTGAGTGCTATAGTGTATATAAAAGTAGCTCAAAAATATGATATTGTAGACAATCCAAACTTTAGAAGCTCGCATACAACGCCCACTATAAGAGGTGGAGGAATCTTGTTTTTTATAGCAATGGCCGCTTTTTTTATAGGTTCAAAATTTCAATATCCTTATTTTTTTATAGGTGTTAGTAGTATTGCATTGGTTAGTTTTATTGATGATATTATAACGCTTTCTGCCAAAATACGCTTGCCGTTTCAGTTTTTTGCGGTGGCTTTAGTAATGTATCAAGCCATAGGTTTTAATGAGCCACTTTTATTAATTGGTGTATTGTTGGTAATTGGTGTAGGCTTTATTAATATATATAATTTTATGGATGGTATTAATGGCATTACGGGCTTGTACAGTATTGCTGTGCTTGGTAGTTTTGTAGCTTTAAATTATAAAGAGCCTATTGTAAATAATCAATTATTGATATATACACTACTTTCATTACTCGTTTTTGGCTATTATAATTTTAGAAAAAAAGCCCGGGTATTTGCTGGTGATATTGGGAGTATTTCCATCGCCGTTTTAATCTTGTTTTTAGGACTTACGTTTATGGTGCAATTACAATCGCCAGTAATTTTATTATTGGTAGCCGTATATGGTGTAGATGCCGGTTTAACAATAGTGTATAGGTTGTATTTAAAAGAACATATTATGCAGCCACATAGGCATCATATTTATCAGAAATTAGTAGATGTTTGGAAGTGGCCTCATTTAAAAGTTTCAGGAGTATATGCAATAGTTCAGGTACTTATTAATAGTGTTGTCATTTTAAGTATTAACTGTACTGTGATAGCACAAATAGTTGTGTTAATAGGCGTTTTAGCAGTTTTACTAATTGGCTATGTTTTCGTATTTAGGCAAACGGAAATAAAACTTAAAAAAGTTAATTTTTAATAATTATAGGAAACACTTTTTTTAGTTCGCAATTTCTTTTTGATAAGTAATTTTTAATAATTTTGTTTTTTTGAAACAGCAATTTTTAAACTTAAAAAACGTTATTTGCCTTCAAATCAATAACTAAATCAACAGCACTATTTGAACAAACAAAAAATATATAAATTTTCAGAAAATACACTTTCATTATTTACTATAAAAGGGCTGGAATTAGGATTGACAATTTGGTTAATACCTTATTTAATTTTTAAAGTTGGTATTGATAATTATGGTATGTATGCATACGCAATGGCGTTGGCACTTATTTTGTCTAACATACTTAATTATGGGTTTAATTTGGTAACTGTTAGGGAGTTATCTAAAAACAAACACAATGCTTTAAAAATAAATGAATTATTCAATGAGGTTTTTTCAGTAAAGTTATTTTTGTTAGTGCTTCTTTTTGCACTATTGGTTCTTGTAATATTTTTATTTCCAGACTTTCGACAACAAAAGACATTATATTTTTATACTTCGTTTATTTTACTTGGAGAGTTTTTCTCGTTACGTTGGTTTTTTTTAGGTATTGAAAAAATGAAGTTTAAAGCTATTATTAATTTGGCAAGTACACTATTGTATGTAGTGTTTGTTGTATTGTTGGTAGAGCAAGCATCAGATTACAAGTACATTCCGCTATACCAAGGTGCTGGATTGCTTTTTGTTGGATTATTGGCTTTTTTGTGGGTTTTAAAAAAATATCATATAAAAATTCAATTAGTGTCTTTTAAGCAAGTGAAGTTATATCTAGTATCAAATTTCAGTTCATTTATTAATTTGTTATTGCCTTCAACTTTTGGAACAGTATCAATTTTTTTAGTGGGTGTTTTAGGCTTACCAGTACACGTTAGTTTAATGCAGATTGGTGTAAAATTCACAAGTGCTTTTAGTACCATAAATACTGTTTTAACCAAAGTTTTTTACTCCATTATCAATCGAAATAAAGCATTAATGTTGTCGGCTAGAGTAGTATTGATAGGAATTGGAATTATTTTAAGTTTTTCCATGTTTTTTATAAGTGATTGGATAATTCCTAAATGGTTAGCAGGGGAGTCTATAGAAGAATTAACATTAACCATAAAAATCATTAAAATTTTAAGCCCCACGCCTTTCTTAGTTGGAGTGATATCTGGTTATGGAATTAATGGTTTATTGACGTGGTATAAAGATAGATTGTATGGTAGAATTACATTGGTTTCATTTGTAGCAATGGTGTTATTTTCGATGGTTCTATTGCCTATAAATCCAATTTTTGGTGGTGCTATTGCCTTGTTATTAGGGAGATTTATATATGCTTTTTTATCTTGGTACTTTTTTAAAAAATTAGAAGATGTATAGAGCGATTCAAATTTTAGTGGTTTTAATGATTTTAACATCTTTTATAACGCATACAATTAATATTGATTCTGAAAATTTTATCATTGCCAGAATGACATTTTCTGATATTTTTGGATTGTTAGCAATTGGATTATTTGGAATACAGTTTTTAAAAGATAAGGAACTTTTTAAACAGATTCCAATGGGATATAGGTTAGGTGGTTTAGTTGTTTTATGTTTTTTAATTTCAATAGTTACTTCATTATCAGTAATAAGCACTTTGGCTGAAGTTATTATTTTAATTTATTTGATTTTACTATCCATAACCATATATTTTACTTTTAAAGATCAGCCTAGAGATTCACTATTTTCAATAGTAACAATAACAACCTTTATTTTATCGAGTATAGGTATATACGATGTAATTGCAGTAAATATAGGATTCCCTAATGTATTTGAGTCCGCTAATAAAAACTATGGTGTTTCTGGATTTCGTTATTTTGGGCAAGCTGCAAATTATTCCTTTACAATGTTAACTCTATTGATTCCGTTAAAATATTCAGATTTTACAACGAATTACAGTAAATCAAAGAAGGTATTTTTAAATATAACAATACTTTTATGTATGTTATTTATGATTTCAACAGGAAGGGTTTCTATCTTTATTTCTTTTAGTATTGGATTATTTATTTTTTTAATAGTTACTTTGGAAAAGAGAATTTTTAAAGATGTAGGAATTTTTTTAGCCTTTGTAAGTTTTTTTGTTTTAGCGATTTTTCAATTTACTCCAACTTTGTTTAAAAATATTGCGTTTAGAATTGCATCCCGAATTACACATAGAGATGAAAATAAAGAAATTGCAAACCTTTTTATTGATAATATTAAGAATACGTTAATCTCTTTTTCTGATAATATTTGGTTTGGTTCTGGATTGGGTGGTTTTGTAAATCATTATAGTGAATTTGAAATTCATGGGAGTTATTTAAAAGTATTGGGAGAAACTGGATTAATAGGGGTTTTTGGCTATGTTATTTTTATGGTTTATTTACTGTATATAGTTTATAGAAATAGAAATTCAATTCAAACAAATTTCTTCCACTATTTTATTCCTTTTTTTTTAGCGAGTCTCCTATCTTGGAGTTATAATTATCATTTTAGAAAAAAAGAATTTTGGTTGTTATTTGCAGTTTTAATGATCATAGATTTTAATAGTACAAGAAAAAGAGGAAAAATTGAAGAATAAAAAAACAGTATTAATAGTAGTAAATGTAGATTGGTTTTTTATATCTCATAGATTATGTATTGCCACACAAGCAATCCAAGAAGGGTGG
>NZ_JBFHHX010000065.1:0-18044 GCF_041596795.1 Lutibacter sp. | reverse complement strand
CACCATAAAAACAAATCCAGATAGCAGAAGAATGCTAGTTTCCGCTTGGAACCCAAGTGTTTTACCAGACACTTCAGTTTCATTTTCTGATAATGTTGCTAACGGAAAAGCAGCTTTACCTCCATGTCACGCATTTTTTCAATTTTACGTAACAGATGGTAAACTATCTTGCCAATTATACCAAAGAAGCGCAGATATTTTTTTAGGAGTACCGTTTAATATTGCATCGTACGCATTATTAACAATGATGATGGCTCAGGTATGCGATTTAAAACCAGGCGATTTTATTCACACTTTTGGCGATGCGCATATTTATAGCAACCATAGTGAGCAAATTAAATTGCAACTCTCCAGAGAACCAAGAGAATTACCAACTATGGAAATTAATCCATCGGTAAAAAATATTTTCGATTTTAAATTTGAAGATTTTACGGTAACAAATTACAATCCGCATCCACATATTAAAGGTATTGTTTCAGTTTAATTCTGAATATGAAAAAATTAATACTTCTTTAATAAACTATGTAACAAACATTTAATAACTTTAAAGTTTATAAAGAAAAAGTATTATGAATTCTCTAGAACTTAAAAACAAAATAATTGAAAGAATAATTGAGATTGATGATGTAAACATACTCCAATCAATATATATTCTTTTTAATACATCAGATAAAAATATTGATAAATTTCTAAAATTTGTTTTTGAAAAAACCCAAGATGATCAGTTAAAAGAAACGGAAGATTTTACTGCTTACATTAAGGAATGGGTTAAAAACATGTAACAATATGAAAAATCTACTCACCATTATTTTTGTTTGCTGTACTTATATTGCTTATTCTCAAAACAACATTGAAGAAGATTCTGAAACCGAAAACAACAAACTTAGCTCTTTTGAAGAAGAAGCTAAACCATCAGCAGATAGCGAACTTTCACTATACTTTAAAAAACATTTATCCCAAAAGTTAATTTCAGAAGCTGGTTTAACTTCAAAAAGAAAACGATTAATTCTCACTTTTTCATTTGATGAAAAAGATAGGCTAATTGCAACCACCAATACAAAAAATAAAAGTTTGAATGATGAAATTATAAAAGCTTTTAAAAACTACCCAAGAGAGAAACTTAATTTAGAATATTTTAGCCCTTATACATACTATTCCCTTCAAATTTTACAATTTGAAAATGGTATAAATAATATTAAATGTAATACGGTTTTAATTTCAACTTCTCATCCTGTTTTTATGGAATGTAAAAACTCTAAAAGTAGTGAGGAAGTAAAAAATTGCAATCAAAATTTATTAGCTAATTATATAGCACATAATTTTAATACAAGTATTGCAAAAAAAACGGGAGTTGCCGAAGCTAAAATATATGTAATATTTAAAATAGCACCTACAGGTGCAATTGAAGATGTAAAAGTAAAAGCTCCTAATCCTTCCCTAGAATTAGAAACTATTAAAATTATAAATACATTTCCTTTTAAATTTTACAAACCCGGATATCATCAAGGAGAACCTGCATCTATAAAATATTCACTTCCAATACGGATTATAGCAAAATAATAGCTTAAAAAACAACAACCAAATTATGAACGAACAACACGAATTATACGAAAATGCACGTTACCGCGTAAAACAAAAAAAGCGCTTATTTTTTCATCTTATTGTTTTTCTTGTAGGATCTGTTTTTTTAATTATTTTAAACAAAATATTTAAAGTTGGCGAAAATTATGTTGAAGATTGGTTTGTTTGGGCAATTCTTCTATGGTTTTTCTTATTTATACTACATGTAATAAATGTTTTTATTACTAAAAAATTTATGGATAGAAATTGGGAACGCGCTCAAATAGATAAACTGGTAAAAAAACAAGAATTAAAAATTGCTGAACTTGAGAAACAAGTTGCCAAAGAAAGGAATTTACAACTTGAAGAGGATAAAAAATTAGCAGAATTAAAAAAAAAGGAGAACTCACAAAACAGCCTAAACCAAGAATGATTACAATTATTGCTGCAATAGCAGAAAACAATGCTTTAGGAAAGGACAACCAATTAATTTGGCATTTACCTGCAGATTTAAAACGATTTAAAATGGTTACGTTAAATCATTTTATAATAATGGGACGTAAAACTTTTGAATCTTTAGGAAAACCATTACCTAACAGAACTACCGTTATTATTACAAGAAATAAAGACTTTAAAGCCGATGGTTGCATTATAGTTAACTCTTTACAAGAAGCTTTGGAAGCTGCAAAAAGCGACAACAATCCTTATATTTTAGGTGGTGCAGAAATCTATTCTCAAGCTATAAAAATTGCAGATAAACTAGATATTACATTTGTGCATCAAAAATTTGAAGCCGACGCTTTTTTCCCAGAAATTGATACAACTGTTTGGAAAGAAGTTTCTCGTGAAGATTTAAAAGCTGATGACAAAAACAAGTACAATTATAGTTTTGTTTCTTTTATAAGAAAATAAAATTATAATTATTTATTAGTAAATAACTCGCTATAATGTAAAACTAACACTTTGGTTAGAAATACCTATAATTACAAACCACTACACTTATTTATATAGTATAAAAAAAGAGGTTCTGAAAACAGAACCTCTTTTAAACTAAACTAAACCTAATTGAATTAATATAAATATTTTTTTACTTTTTTATTTTTTTAGATACGCTTCTTCCATCTTCATATTCGGCAGCAATTGTATAATTTCCTTCTGGCAATTGAGAAATATCAAAAATCTTTCCAGCCATAAGTTCTTTTCCTAATTTATCCTGTACCAATACGTTATCATTTTCATCATAAAATGAGATTTTAAAACTTTCCATATTTGGTGAAAATTTAGAAACATAAATTAAATTATTTTCTACTCTAATAATTGGCTTGTGAACAACCGTTTTCATTTCATCTAAAACATTCACTTTACCAAAAGAAACTTCAAAAGGCAATACTTTAATTTTTGTTTGACCAGCTATTTCAACTGAATAAACACCATCAGGTAACAACCTTAAATCAAACTTTTTAGATAATTTTGATGCATTAATCACTTCTGAATACAATAAAATTCCTTTTGCATCTTTAATAAATATTTCTGTTGCACCATCACTACTACTTAGTTGAAGGTTTAAAGATTTTGAGCTTCCTGAAAACAAATGAACATTATCAAAAACAACATTTGCCGTTACTACATTAGCTATTAAAAATAAAAATAGCACTATACTTTTGTTAAATAGATTTTTCATAATAAATAATTTTTTATAATTAGTATACCGCAAATGTATGTTGAATGGTAGTTACTAAAAACTACAAATTTTTCGTCTTTATGTTCTTTTTTAACATTAAAAGTTGTTACGAAAACGTTTTAGGTTAATTTATTGCATTTTTTAGTGAATTTTATATATATTGATTCAACACAAATTACTAATTTTACCAAAAAAAAATATGAATACAACAAAACCAACGTTTAGAAAAATAAATCCATCATTTGGAAGTTCTCTTAATGTTAGGGAACATAACGAAAAAATAGAAGTAAATCTTCCTTTTTGGCATTTTCATCCAGAACTTGAACTAGTTTATGTAAATAAAGGAAAAGGAAAAAGACATATTGGAAGCCATCTTTCTTATTTTAACAACAGCCAGTTAATTTTAATAGGTGCAAATTTACCTCATAGTGGCTTTACAGATCGTTTTTCAACAAATGGAACAGAAATTATTGTTCAATTTAAAGAAGACTTTTTAGGAGAAGGATTTTTAGACATACCAGAAATGCACCAAATAAAATCTTTATTTGCACGTGCAAAAAAAGGTGTTATATATAATGTAGAAGCTAAAAAATTAATTGGCCCAAAAATTGAAGCCTTACTTCAAACTGAAGGACTTGATAGAATTATTAAATTTTTAGACATATTAAATGATATGGCTGCTACAAATAATTACTCTTTATTAAATGTAGATGGATTTGCATTTGAAGTAGAACCGCAAGACAACAAAAAAATTGATATTGTATTTGGTCATGTAAGTAAAAACTTTAAAAAATCTATCCCTTTAGATGAAATTGCTGAAAAAGTAAGCATGACAGTTCCTGCATTTTGTAGATACTTTAAAAAAGTAACAGGTAAAACATTTACGCAGTTTGTAAACGAGTTTAGAATTGTACACGCTACAAAGTTATTGGCAGAAAACCCAACCAATATTACTGATATTTGCTTTGAAAGCGGATTTAACAACTTTTCGCATTTTAATAAACTATTTAAAAAGTTTACCGGAAAAAGTCCATTAAAATATAGAAATGAAATGAAACAATTAGTGGAACAAAAGTAGTGTTCCACTTTTTAAAATATTTCAGAAACGTATAAAAAATAAAATGAGGCCTTATGAGAGCCTCATTTTAACGTTAACCAAATATATAATAGTAATAATTATGTATACGTTTTTCTAAACCTTAATTATTATACTACAAATATACGGTGCATTTACTGTTTAAAATACATCAAATTTTTCCATTTTCTGTTTTATTTTATCATTTAGCACATCTACGAAAACGTTTTAGGTTAATTTAATATATAATTAGTGTTATTTTAAAACAATCATCTTTAAAAATATTTCTTGTTTTCTAACATTATTGAATCTCCATTATATACGGAAGTCTAGCTTGTATACCTTTTAAATTAGAAAAACTTTTAACTTTTTTATAAATTTTATAATTCTCCTCTCCTAATTCTTCAATAAATATCTTTTCTTTTGTTTTCATAAAAGGTAAACCATCTATTCTATCTTCAAAATCAACTTTATAATCTGGGTAATTTCTTACTTTATAATCGGTTACTTTTGCTAAATCCGCAGCTATTACAATAGCATCTTCTAAATTCCCCAATTCATCTACCAATCCATTTTTCTTAGCTTCCACACCACTCCAAACTCTTCCTTGTGCAATACTATCAACAGCAGCAAAACTAATATTTCTACCAATAGAAACTCTATCTAAAAATGTATTATAAACTTGTTCTACTCCTTCTGTAGTAACCATTCTAAAATCATCTGTCATAGGTTCAAAAACACTATAACTTGCACTTTTATTAGTACTAACCTGTTCTGCATTTATACCAATTCTACCGGCCAGTTTACTAATGTTTGGAATTACACCAAAAACACCAATAGATCCAGTAATAGTTGTTGGTTCTGCAATAATTTTATTAGCATTACAAGCTAAGTAATAACCACCAGACGCGGCAACATCGCCCATAGATACAACAATTGGTAAGCTTTTTTTAGTTAGTTCAATTTCTCTCCAAATTAATTCAGATGCTAATGCGCTTCCTCCAGGAGAATTAATACGTAGAACAATTGCTTTTACATCTTTCGATTTTCTAGCGGATTTTAACGCATTAATAATTAAATCTTGACCAATATAATTTTCATCTCCTTTTCCGTAAATAATTTCTCCTTGTGCATAAATAACTGCAATTTTATTGGTTGCTGAAGAAGTTATTCTTCCTTTTCCAGATGAAATATAATCTTCTATTGTAATGGTATTTAAATCTTTATCGGCACTAACTCCAACGGCTTGTTTTAATTTATTTTCATACTCATCAAAATAAATAGTGCCATCTACTAAATTATTTTGCAATGCCAAATCAGCATTTCTGCCTAATAAATTATCAGCGATATTGTTTAATTCATCAACAATAATATTTCTGCTAATTGATACATCTTCTAAAATTTCTTTCCAAATGGCATTTAAAAAAGATGAAATTTGTTCTCTATTAGCATCACTCATTTCATTATACAAAAACGGTTCTACCGCACTTTTATATTTACCATGGCGAATTACTTCCATAGTTACACCAGATTTATCTTCTAAATCTTTATAAAACAACACTTCTGATGATAACCCTTTAAAATCTACCGATCCAACTGGGTTTAAAAATATAGAATCGGCTACAGAACTTAAATAATAAGCTTTTTGATCGTACACATCGGCATATGCATTTACAAATTTTCCAGATCCTTTAAACTCCTGCAGTTTGTTTCTAATAGCTTGGGTTTGAGCAATACCCGCATTCACTCCTAATGTATGAATACTTATTCCTTTAATATTAGGATCGTTTTTTGCATTTTCTATGGCGTTAATTATATCATTCAATCCAATTTTATCATCATTAAAACCAAATAATTCATCAAATGGATTCTCGCTTTTTGGCGCATAATCTTTTACTTCATCATCTAATTTTATTTCTAAAACTGAATTAGCTTTAACTTCTATTTTATCTGTTTCACCAAAAGCTGAGGCTACTAAAACAATAAGCACTAAAATAATTCCAAGCGCAATTAAGGTTCCAAAAATAGATGCAATTAAATTTCTTAAAAAATTCATAGTAAATTAATTTTAATGTGTTAAAAAAATACACAAATGTTTATAAATTCAGTGACAAAGATATATTTTTAAATAATACTTTTCTTTTCTTTGTACCCACTTTATGCAAATACTTAGAACAACATATCTATCTCTTGGAAGTAACCTTGGCAACAAAGCAGAAAATTTACAATTTGCTATAGATTTAATTGCTGAAAAAATTGGAAATGTAACTAAAATTTCTTCAGTTTATAAAACTGCCGCTTGGGGTTTTAACAGTGATGATTTTTTTAATATTTGCCTGCAAGTTGCAACTGGTTTAAATCCTGAGAACTTGCTAGTTACCATTCAAGAAATTGAATTAAAATTAGGTAGAAACAGAAAAACGGAAGCTGGTTACCAAGCAAGAACCATAGATATTGATGTTTTACTTTTTGATAATGAAATTATAATTTCTGAAGAACTAATGGTTCCTCATAAAGAAATGTTGAAAAGAAAGTTTGTAATGGTTCCTTTGGCTGAAATTGCCCCAAATTTTATTCATCCAATTGAAAAACAACGCATTATAGTTTGTTTACAAAACTGTACAGACACAAGTGCTATTGAACAAGTTGATGTAAAACTTAAAAGACCAATTTGTTTATCAGAAAAATACAATTACATTGCTATTGAAGGAAATATTGGTGCAGGAAAAACTACACTAGCTAATAAAATTGCGGAAGATTTTAACGCTAAAATTATATTAGAACGCTTTGCCGACAATCCGTTTTTACCAAAGTTTTATGAAGATAATGAACGTTATGCTTTTCCATTAGAAATGAGTTTTTTAGCGGACAGATATCAACAATTATCTGATGATTTGGCGCAATTTGATTTATTTAAAAACTTTATTGTTTCTGATTATTATATTTTTAAATCGCTAATTTTTGCGCAAGTAACCTTACAAAAAGAGGAGTATTTTTTATACAGAAAAATGTTTGACATTATGTATAAAGAAATTTCTAAACCAGATTTATATATTTATTTGTACCAAAACACGCCTCGTTTATTAGATAATATTAAAAAAAGAGGTCGTGAATACGAACAAAATATAGCGCCAGAATATTTAGATAAAATTCATAAAGGGTATGCTACTTTTATAAATACTGAAGAAAATTTAAATACCTTAATTATTGATGTTTCTGATAAAGATTTTCTATCTAATCCAACTGATTACAAAGATATTATAGAATTAATTAAAACTGCTAATTAGTTTTTTTCAGCTCTAACTTTTCCGCAAAATAATCACAAAAATCGCGCATTGTAGCGCTCATTTTAGTATCATTTGTGGCTGTTTCAAAAGTATCTGCCATGGTAACTAACGTTTGATGAAAGAACTGTTTCATTTCATCAACAGGCATCTCTTTTGTCCATAAATCCATACGTAAAGTTTCTTTGGCTTTAGCATCCCAAACAGCTATAATTAAAGCTTTAGCTTCTTCATTATTTATAGCACCATCGTTTGCTGACCAATGTAATTTTTCAGGAACTTTATTTTCATCTAATCCAACAGTAAATTCAATTTTTGAAGTGTTTTTAACAGCCATTATTTCTTTGGTTTGTATTTAGATTTTTTAAATATTTCATCTGCATTAGTTTGCAAAAGTTGATGCAAAGTTACATTATTATTATTCATATAAGATCGAACAATTTGCCAACCAAGCCAAGCACCTACTTTTCCTGGAGATTCCTTATCAATGTCTATAAAAAATTTAGAAAAAGGCGCATTGGCAATAAATCTGGAATACAACTCAATATCTGTACTATACAACAATTGATTTTCAATAAAATATTTCCACATTTGAGCTTCATTTTCCACTACCCAAGCTAATTCATCATTGGTATATCCAATTTTATCAGCATCACTAATTGTAGGCATGTAACTATCTAACATATATAATTTTTTACCTTCATAAATAATCTGATCTATAAATTGTCTATTTCTATTTGCAGTTATAAAACGATCAACTATTGCATTTGCTATATCAACAACAATTTGAGATTTTTCGTAATTTTTAGATAAATACTCTGGAAAATCCCTGTATACCATATCTTTTTTTCCCAAATACATATCTAAAGAAACAAATAATAAGCTATCTGCATATATTATTTTGTTTTCATAATCTAAATTATTAATTAATGTAATTACATTTGGCGCTTTAAAAGTTGGATGATAATAAGAAATATGTTTAAATAAATCTTCTATTTGAGTCTCTTCTTTATTAAAATTTTTAAAAATTACTTCAGCCTTTTTAAACAGTTCTCGTTCTTCAGGATCGTTAATTTTTTGAAGCCAAATACTATCTGGGCTTTCAAAAGGAAACAAATACGGATATTTATTTTTTAATTCTCCTATATTAGTCTCATTAGCTGCGTAAAATTCCTGATCAAACCTATTTATTTTAAAATCTAAAACAATATTAGATACATCAACAACGTTTTTTTCCTTATTATTACAAGAAACAACCGCTAATATTAAAAATATTATACCAAAAATTTTATTCATTAATTTATATATTTACAATTCTAAAATTTAAAACGCTAAAATTACAAAAAAGTTTAATTATGAATACAGAAAAAGTAGTAGAGCATATTGTTACTTGGTTAAAAGATTATGCAACAAAAGCAAATGTTAACGGATTTGTTGTAGGAATATCTGGAGGTATAGATTCTGCAGTAACATCTACACTTTGCGCAAAAACAGGATTTCCTGTGTTATGCGTAGAAATGCCAATTCACCAAGCCGAAAATCAAGTATCAAGAGGAAGAGAACATATTACTAATTTAAAAAACACTTTTAAAAATGTAAATTCTACCGAAGTAAATTTAACAGCTACTTTTGATAATTTTAAAAACGCTGTTCCGGTTGTAGAAAATGAAGCAACCGTTGCTATGAGCTTAGCAAATACACGTGCTCGATTACGAATGTCAACCTTATATTATTTAGCCGGTTTACACGGATTTTTAGTTGCTGGAACAGGAAATAAAGTTGAAGATTTTGGTGTTGGTTTTTACACTAAATATGGTGATGGTGGTGTAGATTTAAGTCCTATTGCCGATTTAATGAAATCTGAAGTATACAAAATTGCAGCTTATTTAAATGTTCCAAATTCTATACAAGTAGCCCAACCAACTGATGGTTTATTTGGAGACAGCAGAACCGACGAAGATCAAATTGGAGCAAGCTATGATGAATTGGAATGGGCAATGAACCAAGCCGATAAAGGAAAAAAAGCAACTGATTTTAGTGGTAGAGAAAAAACTGTTTTTGAAATTTACGCACAAAGAAACCGAGCTAATAAGCATAAAATGGACCCAATTCCTGTATGTATTATTCCTTCTAGTTTAAAATAACACAAATTCAATAAAATTAATGAAACATCTTGTAATTTTTATACTTACTATTATTTTAATATCTTGTAAATCAGAGGTTAAGCAAAATGCTAACCAAAATACTGAAGAAAAATTAGATACAATTTCTCAAGTAGTATCCGTTAAATATGATGGTTTAGAAAAATATTTAAACAAAACCGACGATAAAACATATGTAATAAATTTTTGGGCAACATGGTGCAAACCTTGTGTTGAAGAATTACCTGCTTTTGAAAAACTTTATGCAACCTATAAAAATAATAATGTGGAAGTTATTTTAGTTAGTTTAGATTTTCCTAATCAAATAAACAACCGAGTAATTCCGTTTATAAATAAAAACAACATAAAATCTGAAGTGATATTAATGGCAGATCCAGATCAAAATACCTGGATTCCAAAAGTAGACGAAAATTGGTCTGGAGCAATTCCTGCCACCTTAATTTACAATAAAAACACTCGAAAATTTTACGAACAATCTTTTACTTTTGAAACATTAGAAAAAGAACTACTAACAATTATTAAAAACTAAAAAATCATGAAAACATTTAAAACAATTTTG
This sequence comes from Lutibacter sp., assembly GCF_041596795.1. Taxonomy (GTDB): domain Bacteria; phylum Bacteroidota; class Bacteroidia; order Flavobacteriales; family Flavobacteriaceae; genus Lutibacter. The sequence continues at coordinate 7,723 of NZ_JBFHHX010000065.1, read as the reverse complement.
GCAATTGCAGTTATAGTTATAGCATCTGCTTTTACACTTAAATCAACATCTGAAGGTTATAAAATTGGAGATACCGCTACCGATTTTAAACTAAAAAATATTGATAACAAATTAGTTTCATTAGCAAATTACCCAAAAGCGAAAGGTTTTGTTGTAATTTTTACCTGTAACCATTGCCCATATTCTATTGCGTATGAAGATAGAATTATAGCTTTAGACAAAAAATACAAAGCTTTAGGATATCCAGTAATTGCAATCAACCCAAATAATCCTGAAATTTCAAAAGGTGATGATTTTGTTTCTATGCAAAAAAGAGCCAAAGAAAAAGGATTTACATTCCCTTATTTATTTGATGAAGGTCAGAAAATTTTTCCACAATACGGAGCAACAAGAACACCGCATGTTTTTATTTTAAATAAAGAAAATAAGGCTTTAAAAGTTGCCTATATTGGAGCTATTGATAATAATTTTAGCGATGCAAAAGCGGCAAATGAAAAATACGTAGAAAATGCTTTAGATGAATTATTAGCTGGTAAAAAGGTTACATTAAATTCAACAAAAGCAATTGGTTGCTCTATTAAAAAATAATTAGTTAAAACTACTACAAACGCTAGCGCTAGTATATTTGCTTGCGCTAGCTATTTTTTTGTTTGTTTGTTTGTAAAAAATCTCTTTACATTCAACCAAAAAAATGTGTTACACAACTCTGTTTAACCTTTCAAATAATAGCTTTTTTAAGCTGGAATAGTTTACAATAGTTTCAAGAATTTGTTCTCTTTCCTTAACATCATATTCATGATTTATTAATGATGCTATTTTTTGTTCTATTAATACACGACGTAAATTATAAATAGCATCTAAAACCATTTTTGATAAATCTTCATCTTTAGATTTTGTAAATATATTTTTTCGTTCCCAATTACTTAAAACATATTTTTCATCATCCATTAAAATATTGGTAACCAAAGAAGCAATTTCTGAATTAGAATTATTTACTAAAGTATCAACAGATATAGATTCATTTTGATTTAATTGCGCTATTACCTCGTAATATACATTCCTAAAAACTTCATCTGTAAATTCAATTTCATCATCTTGTAAATTCAAATAAATTTCTTTTGAAACAACGTTGGTAATATGAACCTTTTTTAATTTTTTAGGCTTATTAGCTTCAATAGTTTCAGGCTCTTCAAAATCTACAAAATCAACTTCCTTATTACCATACAACAACAATATTTTTATAATTTCTCGTTCGTATTTATTAAGTTCATCAATTTTTTCAAACTGAGGAGTTTTAGTTAAAACAGGCTCTAAAGGCTTTTCGTAATCAGGTTTCCCAGAAGCCTCTCTTTGCTCCTTTTTACTTAATTGTGCCAACTCACTAAACAAAACCGTTTCTGAAATATCCATAATTCTAGAACATTCCTGAATATAAACTTCACGCTGAATTCTATCTGGAATTTTTGAAATACTTACTACAATATCACGTATTAATCCAGCTTTTTTTACCGGATCATTTTGAGCATCTTTCATTAACAAAGACACTTTAAAATTGATAAAATCTTGAGAATTATTTTGTAAATATTCCTTTAACTCTTCGGTTGTAACTTTTTTAGAAAAACTATCTGGATCATCGCCATCAGGGAAAGAAAGTACACGCACATTCATTCCTTGCTCCAAAATTAAATCGATACCACGAATAGAAGCTCTAATTCCGGCTGCATCACCATCAAAAAGAATTGTAATATTTTTTGTTAACCTGTTTATAAGTCTAATTTGATTTTCGGTTAACGCAGTTCCTGAAGATGCTACTACATTTTCAACACCTTTTTGATGAAACGAAATTACATCGGTATACCCTTCTACCAAATAACAATTATCTTCTTTAGCAATACTTTGTTTTGCAAAATGAATACCATATAAAATATTTCCTTTGTGGTAAATATCACTATCGGGTGAGTTTAAATACTTAGCCGCTTTTTTATCGTTGGTTAAAATTCGCCCACCAAAACCAAGCACTCGCCCACTCATACTATGAATTGGAAACAACACTCTGCCTTTAAATCTATCAAATTGTTTGGTGCCGTTTGGCGCTAACAAATCTTGTTTTACAATAGTTAAACCAGTAGATTCTAAATATTTTAAATTATAACCTTTATTTAATGCTTCCGTAGAAAAGGCTTCCCATTCATTTAAAGCATAACCTAATTGAAACTTTTTAATAGTTTCTTCGGTAAATCCACGCTCTTTAAAATAACTTAACCCAATTGCTTTTCCTTCGTTGTCTTCTAATAAAATTCTATGAAAATAATCGCGCGCAAATTCAGAAACCAAAAACATACTTTCACGCTCATCAGCTTGTTGTTTTTGTTCATCGGTTTGTTCCGTTTCTTCTAATTCTATATTGTATTTTTTTGCTAAATACCGAAGTGCTTCCGGATACGAATAATGTTCGTGTTCCATTAAAAATGAAACCGAATTTCCTCCTTTGCCAGTACTAAAATCTTTCCAAATTTGTTTAACAGGTGATACCATAAATGATGGTGAACGTTCTTCAGAAAAAGGACTTAATCCTTTAAAATTACTTCCTGCTTTTTTTAATTGCACAAATTCACCAATAACCTCCTCTACGCGAGCGGCTTCAAAAATTCTATCTATAGTATCTCTGGAAATCAATTTTAATGAATATTTTTAAGTGTTCTAAATTACAAATTTTAGATAAAAAAATTGAGACTGTTTGAAAACAAATGAAAATGTCATTCTGATGTATTTTAGATTCTCATTATAATAGATTATTAATCTTTTTGAGAACCTGAAACAAGTTCAGGTTGACGTAAACTTCAATTTTCAAACAGCCTCAATAAATTTTAAATATTAGCTATTATTAAATATTAAGAAACTGCTTTTAACTTTTTAATAGTAGATTTATTTATTTTATTTTCGGCATACTTTTTATCAACTAATAAAGTGCTTTCGTCTGATCCTGGCAAATCAAACATAGCATCTGTTAAAATAGCTTCACATAAAGAACGTAACCCTCTGGCTCCTAGCTTGTATTCTACAGCTTTATCAACAATATACATTAAAGCCTTTTCATTTATAGAAAACTCAATTCCATCCATTTTAAACAACTTTTGATATTGTTTAATAATAGAATTTTTAGGTTCAGTTAAAATAGCTCTTAACGTGTCTGCATCTAACGGATCCATATGTGTTAAAACTGGTAAACGACCAATAATTTCAGGTATTAAACCAAATGTTTTTAAATCACTTGGAATAATATATTTTAGTAAATTACTTTCGTCTACTTTATCCACTTTTATAGAAGCGCTATACCCAACTGCTTGTCGGTTTAAACGTTTACCTATTACTTTATCAATACCTGAAAAAGCTCCACCGGCAATAAATAAAATATTTTTAGTGTTTACTTCAATAAATTTTTGATCTGGATGTTTTCTACCTCCTTTTGGCGGTACATTTACTACAGAACCTTCAAGTAATTTTAATAATGCTTGCTGCACTCCTTCACCAGAAACATCTCTGGTTATAGATGGATTGTCTCCTTTACGGGCAATTTTATCAATTTCATCTATAAAAACTATTCCTTTTTCTGCTTTGGCCACATCATAATCAGCTGCTTGTAACAAACGTGTTAAAATAGTTTCAACATCTTCACCAACATACCCAGCTTCTGTTAAAACTGTAGCATCTACAATACAAAACGGAACATTTAACATACGTGCAATAGTGCGTGCAATTAATGTTTTTCCTGTTCCAGTTTCACCAACAATAATAATATTACTTTTTTCAATATCAATATCATCTTCATCTTTTGAAGTTGGTTGAAGTAAACGTTTGTAATGATTGTAAACTGCAACTGACATTACTTTTTTTCCCTCATCCTGACCAATCATATATTGATCTATAAATTCTTTTATTTCACGAGGTTTTTTTAGAATTAATTCTGAAGAAAGGCTTGAAGTTTTATGTTCAGCTATTTCCTCCATAACAATTCCATGTGCTTGTTCAATACATCTATCACAAATATGTGCATCTAAACCTGCAATTAGCAAATCTGTTTCTGGCTTTTTTCTACCGCAAAATGAGCATTCTAACACATCGTCCTTTGCCATTAATTTTATATTTTAGTTAAAGTTTTGTGGTTTTTGAGAATTATTTTCTCATTAAAATTTCATCAATCATTCCATAGGCTTTTGCTTCTTCAGCTTTCATCCAATAATCTCTATCTGAATCTGCATGAACTTTCTCCATTGTTTGCCCAGAATGATTTGATATTATTTGATACAATTCATCTTTCAATTTCATAATTTCACGTGCTGTAATTTCAATATCACTAGCTTGGCCTTGCGCACCACCTAATGGTTGATGAATCATAATTCTTGAATGTGGTAACGCAGAACGTTTTCCTTTTTCACCCGCACACATTAAAACTGCACCCATAGATGCTGCCATACCTGTACAAATTGTTGCAACCTCTGGTTTAATAAATTGCATAGTATCGTAAATTCCTAAACCAGCATATACACCACCTCCTGGTGAATTAATATAAATTGATATATCTTTAGAATTATCTACACTTTCTAAAAATAATAATTGCGCTTGAATAATATTTGCTACATAATCGTCAATGGCAGTACCTAAAAATATGATTCTATCCATCATTAAACGAGAAAAAACATCCATTTGAGCAACGTTTAACTGACGCTCTTCTATAATATATGGTGTTACACTGCTTACCAATTTATCGTAATGCATACTACTGATTCCTTGATGCTTAGTTGCAAATTTCTTAAATTCTTTTCCGTAATCCATTTTTCAGGGTTTTAAATATTTAGTCGGTAAAGATAAGAAGTATTTATTTATTTTAATCTCTATTTATAAATTGAATATGTAACAATACTCATTTTATGTTATTTACAACATTATTTTATGGTTTTTATTATGCGCGCATACTATTTTTAACTATCTTTAATATGGTTTTTAATAAAAAATGATACATCGGTTTTGAAATTAAAAAAAATAGTAAACCTTTATAATAGAGGCTAGTGTTTGCGATTAGTTAAAAAAGCTTGGGAATAATTATTTCCAAGCTTTTTTTATGCTACAAATTAGATGTTTTAGGTATATTTGAAATTTAACAACAGTTCTATTTTATGAAAAACATCTTATTTTTAATCACTTCTATAATTTTTGGAATCACAACTACTTGCTTTTCACAAAACAACAACAAAAATTTAGACCTAATTGATGTTCAAAACTACAACCTTTCTATTGAAGTAAACGATACAACAAACAGTATTGAAGCAACTATGGAAGTTCAATTAAAATTTAAAAAAAACACCACTAAATTTTCTTTTGATTTTGTTGAAAAAGACACAATAACTGGCAAAGGGATGGTAATTAGCGAATTGCTTCAAAACAAAGAAAAGATAAACTTTAAACACCTTAACAATGAATTAATTATTTATCCAGACACTGTTTATGCCGATAGTATTTTTAAATACACAATTAAGTACAGCGGTATTCCAAAAGATGGATTAATAATAAGTAGCAATTTATACGGAGATCGTACTTTTTTTGGCGATAATTGGCCAAACAGAGCTCAAAATTGGTTTCCTTGTGTAGATCATCCATCGGATAAAGCAACTATTGAATATACAATAAAAGCACCTAATTATTATCAAGTAATTGCAAACGGATTAGAAGTAGAAGAAACCAATTTAACCAACAATTTAAAACTGTACAAATACAAATCTTACGTTCCATTACCAACAAAGGTTATGGTAATTGGTATTGCAAAATTTGCTGTGCAAAATATTGGGGAAACGCACAATATTCCTGTTTCTACTTGGGTGTATCCACAAACAAAAAATGAAGGTTTTTACGATTTCTCTACTGCTAAAGAAATACTTAATTTCTTTATTGAAAATGTAGGTGAATATCCGTTTGAAAAACTAGCAAACGTACAATCAAAAACACGTTTTGGTGGAATGGAAAATGCTGGAAATATTTTTTATTTTGAAAAATCTGTCACCGGAAAACGTGAGCACGAGGATTTAATTGCCCACGAAATTGCTCATCAATGGTTTGGGAATTCTGCAACCGAAGCTAACTGGCCACACATTTGGTTAAGCGAAGGATTTGCAACTTATTTCACTAATTTATACATTCAAAAAGCAAAAGGAGAAGCTGCTTTTCAACAACGTTTATCAAATGAAAAAGAGAAAGTAATAGCTTTTTCCAAAGAACAACAAATTCCAATAATAGATTATGTTTCTACAAATTTAATGAGTCTTTTAAACCCTAACTCCTATCAAAAAGGAAGTTGGTTTTTACGAATGTTACACTTAAAATTAGGTAATGAAAAATTTTGGAAAGGCATTCAATTATACTACAACACCTATAAATTTAAAAATGCAACTACTGATGATTTTAGAAATTGTATGGAAAAAGTTAGCAATAGAAATTTAGAAGACTTTTTTCATGAATGGTTAGGACAAGCAGGACATCCAATTTTAAAAACAAGTTGGATTTATCATCAAAAGAAAGTTCGTTTAATAATTGAACAAAGTCAAGAACATAATTTTAAATTTCCTTTAGATATTCAGTTAATTTATAAAGATGGAACTTCTGAAATTAAAACAATACAAGTAACCAATAAATTTGCACCGCATGGAATTCCAACCAAAGGTGAAGTTATAAACGTAAAACTAGATCCAAATAACCACTTATTATTTGAACAAATAGTAGATTAATATGCATTGTCCGCTCTGTAATTCTAAAACAAAACTATTGTTAAATTACAATAAAAAAGAATATTACCAATGCCCAAATTGTAGTGGTATTAGTATGAATCCCGCACATTTTGTATCAGAATTGGAAGAAATTACAAGATACAAAACACATAATAATGATGTAAATGATATTCGCTACCAAAATTTTGTAAATCCAATAGTTAAAAGTGTTTTATCCGATTTTGACGCTTCCAACACCGGTTTAGATTTTGGTTCTGGAACCGGCCCAGTTATTACAAAATTATTACGTGATAAAGCGTATGAAATGACCACGTACGATCCTTTTTTTGATAATAATTTGTCAGCCTTAAAAACTACTTATAATTTTATTGTTTGTTGCGAAGTTATAGAACATTTTCACAATCCGCTTAAAGAATTTAAACTTCTAAAATCGCTGCTAAAACCATCCGGTAAATTATATTGTATGACAGATTTGTACAAAGAAACTATCAATTTTGAAAAATGGTACTATAAAAACGATGATACACACGTATTTTTTTATCATACAAATACTTTTGCTTGGATAAAAAAAGAACTTGATTTTAAAAAAGTTACTGTATTTGATAGACTTATTGTTTTTGAAAACTAATTTATTTTCCAAATTGTAGCCAACAATCAGTTTATGTGTGTTTTAAGACTTATATTTGCACAAAACTAGTAATAATGACATTTGCAGACTTAAACTTAAACCGCTTTTTATTAAACGCCTTAGATGATTTAGGCTTAACAACGCCAACACCAATCCAAGAACAAGCTTTTTCTGTAATAATGAGCAGCAGAGATGTTATTGGAATTGCACAAACTGGTACTGGTAAAACTTATGCGTATTTATTGCCAATTTTAAGACAATTAACCTATTCCGATCAAAAATCGCCACGTGTATTAATTGTAGTTCCAACCAGAGAATT
>NZ_JBFHHX010000064.1:0-18166 GCF_041596795.1 Lutibacter sp. | reverse complement strand
ACTTTAACAACAGATAGAAATGGAAATTTAGAACGTGCCTATTCATTTGATGGAGTTAATGATATTATTACAGTTAATCATAGCACTAATTTAAATATGGAAGGTGAACTTTCAATTTCTGTATGGGTTAAACCAACAACCTTATCAAATGCAATGATTTTAGGTAAATCAAATTACACATCTAACACTAATTATCTACTAAGAACAAAAACAACAGGTTTCTTACAATTTGAATATAAAAAATATGCAAATTCAACAAATAACCCTTTAATTGCTGGGCAATGGAATCATATTGCTGTTATTTCAGAAGCAGATAATACAAAAAAAATTTATGTAAATAACGTTTTATCTACTCATACAGAATCAACAAGCCCTTATGGAGTAGTAACAGATATTTTAACTATTGGAGCTAGATCTGGCGCCGAATTTTTTCAAGGAGCTATTGATGACCTTAGAATTTACAACAAAGCACTTTCTGAAGCTGAAATTCTAAATTTATATAATTATAACACTCTAAAAGTTGAAAAAATTGAAGATGTTGCTAATAGCAGTTTTTATGTTTTTAATAACACTCTATATTTCAAAAACACACAAAATTTAAATGAAATTAAAACTATTGAAGTTTATAATTTACTAGGTCAACAAGTATTTAAAACTTCAGATATTCAAGAAGTGATTTCGCTTCAACAACTACAAAAAGGAATTTATATTTTAAAAGTGAAAACTTCAAATACTAATCAATCTTTAAAATTTATTATTAACTAATTTTTTTAAAAAAATGAAAAATTCAGTCGTAAAATTTATCTGTGTGGTATCTTTCTTTATATGCTCTGGTATGCTCTTAAGTCAAAACTCTCTTAATTTTGATGGAATAGATGACTACGTGTCAATTCCAAATGGTGGAGCATTAAACAATTTACAAACAGGTACTATTGAAATGTGGGTAAATTGGAATAGTACAAATCAAGATCAAGATTCCTCTAATTATTATGCTTATGGAGCTATTGTTGCAAGGCAAAATAACAATGTTGTTTCCAATCAAATTATTGCGCTTAATAACAGTAATCCTGCTGTTGCTAAAATAATATGGAGACCATATAATGTTTCAACAATTGTTTTAACAAGTGTAAGTTCACCAATGGTAAATACTTGGGTTCATATAGCTATTGTTTACACTTCCGGAAGTCATAAAATGTATATTAATGGAAACCTTGAGGCCGAATCTTATGCTACAGGTACAATAGCAAATAATTCGGTTCCGCTTACAATTGGTGCTTGGATAGATCACGGAGATTCTTACAGTAAATCAAACATAGATGATTTTAGAATTTGGAATGTGGAAAGAACAGCTACTGAAATAGCAGAAAATATGAATAAAGAATTAACAGGAAACGAGGCTAATTTAATTACATATTACAATTTTAATCAAGGTATAGCAAATGGAAATAATAGTTCCGAAACGGTTCTAATAGACAGTTCAATAAATAATTTTGATGGAACTTTAATAGGATTTGCATTAAACGGAACAACCTCAAATTGGACACTAGGTATGGATTTTGGTGCGCTTTCCATTAACACAAATAAAACTTCAGATTTAAATTTATTTATTTCAGATAACACTCTGCATTTGAAAAACACACAAAATTTAAATAAAATTAAAACTATTGAAGTTTATAATTTACTAGGGCAAAAAGTATTTGAAACTTCAGATATTCAAGAAGTGATTTCGCTTCATCCATTACAACAAGGAATTCATATTTTAAAAGTGGAAACTTTAAATACTAATCAATCTTTAAAATTTATTATTAACTAAATTTTTAAAAAAAGAAGTGTAAACAGTTTAACAAACATTTATAAAAAGCCTCAAACTTTTTTGAGGCTTTTTATATTACTTTTACCTTTAAAATATAAAGACTCTAAAATTGGCACTTTTATTGTAGCTTATTTTAAAATAAATTAAATGATGAAAATTCAATATTTACAAATTCTTTTTTCTCTAATTATTAGCTTTTCAGCCTTAAATTTGTTTTCTCAAAACGACTCTTCTAAGGTTAATAAAATTGATAATGAACTAACAACTACGCAAAATAGCGGTCAATTAAAAGTGGATTTTTCTAAAATGAAAGTAAATCCGAATACCAATTTAGACTTTAAAATAGATGCAAAAGTAAATACCGAAGCTATTAACTCTAATTTAAACAAGTACAGCAATACAAATAATTCAAATTTTTTAATGGAAACGCTTCCTGAAGATAGAGATATAACTGGTAAAAAGTATTGGAATAATGAAGATGTTACACATAAAAAATTAAAAAGCTCTATGAGCTTGGGAACCCTAAAAAGCAAAACCAAAACTGTTAGAATTGAATGCCGAGATCATAGTTATGTAGATGGCGATAGAATTAGAATTTATTTAAACGAACACGTTGTAAGTGATAATATTGGATTAAAAGGTAATTCGTATGTGTATTACGTAACTTTAGAAAAAGGTTACAATAAATTAGATTTTCAGGCTATAAATCAAGGATTATCTGGCCCAAATACTGCAGAATTGAATGTGTACGATGCCGATGGCAATCTTATCTCTTCAAAAGAATGGGGATTAGGAACTGGCGAAGTAGCTACTTTAGGCGTTTTATATTATTAAAATAATCCATTCACATATTGTTCCAAAAACCATTAATCATATTCGTTTACAAGAATATGCACCCTTTGTTTTTAAAGAATTTATTCCATCAAAAAGTGGTGTAAAAAAAGCTATAAAAAAAGGTTTAATTTTATGTAACGGTATAATTGCCGAAACAGGAACCTGGATACAAGAAGGACAAGTTTTAGAACTACTAAAAGATCCATCAATAAAACCCAAAGCTTTTGAGTATAATTTAGAAGTTGTTTTTGAAGATGAACATTTGGCGGTAATAAATAAACCTGCCGGAATTACAGTTAGCGGAAACTCCTTTAAAACAATTTTTAATGCTTTACCCTATAATTTAAAAGAAAGCACAGAAAGTGATGCGTTATTTAAACCAACGCCAGTTCATAGATTAGACAATCAAACTTCGGGTATATTATTAATTGCAAAAACTAAAACTGCACAAATAGAACTTGGCAAGCAGTTTGAAAATAAAACCATTCAAAAAAATTATGTAGCTATTGTAGTTGGAGCAATTTTTAAAAACTGTACTATAAACTCTCCTATTGAAAACAAAGAATCATTAACATTTTTTGAAACCATTGAAGTTGTAAAATCTTTAAAATTTAAAGAATTAACTTATTTAAAAGCAACTCCAAAAACGGGAAGAACACATCAAATAAGAATTCATTTAGCATCTATTGGCCATCCAATTTTAGGTGATAAATTGTATGGAGATAAAGAAATGTTGCACAAAGGAAAAGGTCTTTTTTTAGCAGCAACAGACATTACTTTTTTACATCCAAAAACTTCAGAAAAAACAACCTTTAAAATAGCTGTTCCAAACAAATTTAATTCACTTTTAAATCGAGAAAAAAGACGTTGGAACAACTATAATATTTAATTAAAAAAGGTAAAACCTAGATGAACTTTTGAACCTTATTAAGAAAACAAGGTATTTAAAACATAGGCTAACCTAATACCTCCAATTTGTAACTGAGAACGTACCAGTCCAAAATTTTCGTACATGTAATTATAACTTAATTTTTCTCCCACCTCGGCAGAACCATATACTTTTATAGCTAATTGTTGTGTTTCATTTGCCCAATCAGCAATTGTTCCTTTTTGTAAATACGCAACTTGTTCCTTTGAAATTTTATCGGTGTTATCTGCTAATTCAGTAAAAGTCATATTAAAACTCTCAATCATTTTAGAATCCCAAACAGAATGTAAATTTGTACCATCATTAAACCATCTAACTTGTATATCGTTTCCACCTTTATCTTCATATCTTCCAACATGCATTGGCTGATGTAAATCTCCAATTAAATGCACTAACATTTTTAAGTAAAACGCTTTATCTTCTTTTGAAGCATTTTTATCTACAATAACAGCTTTACATTTCTCAATTCCAGAAACTAAATCGCCTTTTTCATTTTTCTCCGAATCTTCATATTTTACATCAAAAGGCATATTTACATAATGCCAAGTATAAAAATCGTTGTAACGTTTATCGGATTTTATATCATCGCCAAAGGTAGAAACCAACGCTAAACTTTGTCCGTCTAATAATTCAGCAATTTTACGTTTACTTTTACCAGATAAATAATCTTCGGCAATTTTGCCAATTGTTCTATGGCCAGTTGCACCCCAAAAAGGATTATTGTTAGAGTTTCCAACAAATGAAGTTGCTAAAAACAACCCTATAACAACTACTAATTTTAATGTTTTCATTTAAAAATAATTTTAGGCTAATATAAAACTATTGTTGATGAATTATTTGTAAATATTTAATTTTTTTTTATATCTTTATAATATCATTTTAATATCATAAAATCAACTTATCATGACTCAAGAAAAAATTATTAAATTATCCAATGGCTATTTTATGCTATTTTTACTATTGCTAATTATTGTTGGCGGAATTTTTAGTTTAGTAAATTCTATAATTCTACTATTTATAGCTCTTTTAGTAACTGCAATTATTACCATTCCAGGTTTCTTTTTAGTAAACCCCAACACTTCAAAAGTTTTGTTATTATTTGGTAAATACATTGGAACCGTAAAAGAAAATGGTTTTTATTGGGCAAATCCATTGTACACTAAAAAAAGTATTTCATTACGTGCTAGCAATTTTGATAGTGAACGCGTAAAGGTAAATGACAAACTAGGGAATCCAATTATGATTAGCACAATTGCAGTTTGGAAAGTAAAAGACACTTATAAGGCTGCTTTTGATGTTGATAATTACGAAAATTTTGTGCGCGTACAATCTGATGCTGCTGTACGAAAATTGGCAAGTTTATATCCTTATGACAATTTTGAAGATGATGGAAAAGCAGAAGAAATTACCTTAAGAGCAAGTGTAAATGAAGTTAGTGAAGCGCTGGAAGAAGAATTATCTGAACGCTTAGAAATGGCAGGAATAGAAGTACTAGAAGCACGAATTGGTTACTTAGCATATGCTCAGGAAATTGCAAGCGCAATGTTAAAAAGACAACAAGCCACAGCAATTATAGCGGCACGTCATAAAATTGTAGAAGGCGCAGTAAGTATGGTTGAAATGGCATTAGATAAACTTAATAAAAATAATATTGTTGATTTAGATGAAGAACGAAAGGCTGCAATGGTTAGCAATTTAATGGTGGTACTTTGCTCTGATAAAGATGTAGCGCCAATTGTAAATACAGGAACTTTAAATCATTAAAATATGATAACCGTTTTAACATATATCACTATTATTATTACCCTATTACTATCTAAAATATTTTAATTTTTAACCATGAAAGAATATAAAATTATTAAAAAAGGAATGTGGGGAAAAGATGCTGATTTTGAGGATAATTTAAATCAATTGGCACGAGAAGGATGGACCGTGAATAGTGTTACACACCACGGAGGAAGTTTTATGAAAGCATTATTAGAAAGAGAAAAAAACCGATAAATGAGAATTTTTAAGGAAGAGCAAAAATTTAATCAGCTATTTGTAATTGTAGGATTATTAATGGCTTTTATAATTACTTCAATTACAACTTATCAAAATTGGCAAACAGTGTCAGAAGAAAGTTTTAGCAAAAAACTTGGTAGTTTAATTGGAATTATTATAGTGCTAATTGTTGCCTTATTATTTGTTTTTTTAAAATTAAAAACGCGCGTTGATGAAATTGGCATTCACTATAAGTTCTATCCATTTCAATTCAATTTTAAAACAATTCCGTGGAAAAATATTGCAAAATGCTACATTAGAAAATACGAAGCAATTAGTGAATATGGTGGTTGGGGAATAAAATATAGCTTTTTTACAAAAAGAGGAAAGTGTTATACCACAAAAGGAAATATAGGTTTACAATTGGAACTGAAAAATGGTAAAAAAATATTATTTGGTACACAGTTAAAAGACACACTTCAAAAAACATTAGACACCTATCAAAAAAACATAATATAATATGAAAGTAACAACACTTTTAGTCTGGTTTTTATTCATCTCTAGTTTTTCTTTTTCACAGGAAAAAAATTATACCGAGATAGCGCAATCTATTAAAACACCTTCAACAACCTTAAACGGAACTTTATTAAACATCAATTCTAAGAAAAAAACACCTTTGGTAATTATAATTCCAGGTTCTGGCCCAACGGATAGAGATGGAAATAACGCTGCAATGAAAAATAATTCATTAAAATTTTTAGCTGAAAAATTGGCTGAAAACAATATTTCTTCTTACAGATTTGATAAAAGTGTGCTTTCTTATACAAAAGAACAAATTGCAACTGTTGATACCTTAACTTTTGAATCATTTATTACAGATACTAAAGCTGTACTATCCTATTTTAAAACCTCTAAAAATTATTCAAAAATTATTGTTGTTGGCCACAGCCAAGGAAGTTTAGTTGGTATGATTTCAGGAAAAAACATTGCAGACGCCTTTATATCATTAGAAGGTGCTGGAAAAACCATTGACGAAATATTAATTGAACAAATTTCAAAACAAGCACCGTTTTTAAAAGACGAAACTGTTAGAGTGTTAGATTCATTAAAAAAAGGTGTTATAGTTGATGATTTTAATCCAATGCTAGCATCTGTTTTTAATAAATCCGTACAACCATTTTTAATGTCATGGATAAAATACAATCCACAAAACGAAATTAAAAAATTAACAATTCCCACATTAATTATAAATGGTACAAAAGATATTCAAGTGCAAACTATTGATGCGGAATTACTTTACAAGGCAAAACCAAATTCTCAACTTTTTATTATAGAAAACATGAACCATCTTTTAAAAGAAATTAAAGGAGATGTAACCGAAAACATGAACTCTTATAACAATCCAGATTTACCAATAAAAGATGAATTAATAACAATACTAACAAAATTTATAAACGAACTTTAATACTATGGCAAATAAAAAAGCATTTGCATTACGCATTAACGAAGACATGTTAAAAGCTATTGAAAAATGGGCTGCAGACGAGTTTCGTTCCACTAACGGTCAGTTAGAATGGATGCTAAATCAATGCTTAAAAAATGCAAATAGATTACCTAAAAAAAATAATTCAAAAGACAATGTTTAAAATTGAAATTAAAAAAAACGACAATCCACTTCTTAATGAAGTAAAAATCTCTAACCCAACAACTTTAGTTTCTGCCATAATTTATCCAAATTTAGGCGCCTCACTTCAAAAGTTAACAAAAAACGGCATTGAAATAATTGATGGAATAACAAATAACGAAGAAGGTTTAACGTTGTATAAAAACAAATACAATTCTTCTTTATTATTTCCTTCACCAAACAGAATTGATGATGGTAAATATTCTTTTAACAATAATCAATACCAATTATTTTGTAATGAAACTACCTTAAACAACTCTTTACATGGCCATATTTTCAATAAACAATTTGAAGTAACAAAAGCCGATGCCACTGAAAACAGCGCCGAAATAACTTTAAGTTATACTAACAATGGTGACATTACTGGTTTTCCTTTTGCTTACAAAATTGATATTACATACACTTTTACAAAATACAATTTGGCTATTAATTTTAACGTAGTAAATAACGGCGAAGAAGAATTTCCTTTTGGACTTGGATGGCATCCTTATTTTAAATCAACCAACTTAGCAAAAAGCATTTTAACCTTTGATGGTACAAAAAAATACGACTTAAATGATAAAATGATTCCTCAAGAAGAAATTCAAATTCCTTTTAAAACTCCTTTAACTTTAGAAGACACTTTTTTAGATGATTGCTTTTTAATTCAACATCCAAAAGCCACATTTAAAACTCCAGATTACGAAATTGTGATAGATTTTACAGCTACATCAAATAAAAATTATTTGCAATGTTACACACCACACACCAGAGATTGTATTGCTATTGAACCAATGACGTGTGCGCCTAATAGTTTTAATAATAAAAATGGCTTACTAACTTTAATGCCAAAAAAATCTTTTGATTGGAAAATAAATTTAAATTATTAAAACAACCCTTTTGTAAAATAAAAAAGCACCTTTTTCAAGGTGCTTTTTTATTTGTTAATTAGTATATAAAAACTATTTTTTTGGATGTACTAATGTCATTTCTTCAATAAGATTTGTAGCACCTGCGTATTTATCAATAATAAATAATACGTATCGAATATCAACCATTATACTTCTAACAATATCAGCATCAAAGTATAAATCACTCATTGTTCCTTCCCAAGTTGTATCAAAAGCTAAACCAATTAAATTACCATTTCCATCAACAATTGGACTACCTGAATTTCCTCCAGTCATATGGTTTGTTGATAAAATATTTACAGGCATTTTACCGTTTTCGCCATACTGACCGTAATCTTTAGCGTGGTATAAATCTTGTAATTTTTGTGGTACATCAAATTCATAATCTCCAGGAATGTATTTTTCCATTACACCTTTTAAGTATGTTTTTGTAGTATAAGTAACGCCATCTTTTGGACTGTAACCTTGTGCCATTCCGTAATTTACACGTAAAGTACTATTAGCATCTGGGAAAAAGCGTTTATTTGGAAACACTTCCATTAAAGCTTTCATATATTCTTTTTGAACGGCCTCAATTTGTAAATTTAATGCTTGGTATTTAGGCTCTAGCTGATTGTAAAAAATACTGTGTAATTCTTTACCAAACTTATATGCTTTATCTGCATTAATTTTTTTAATAACATCTGCAGCCTTTCCTGATAATAAATCAGTAGCACCTTGTAAACTTGTTAATTTAGACGTTCCATAAATATCAGTTGCTAATTTTGCATAATTAACATTTTTCATATTTGCAGGCACAAATTCAGCAGGCGTTTTTTCGGCATATAAAGCCACTAATTTTTCAAAAACTGGTTTATCAACAACTGCACTATAATTTTTATAAGTACCTTCTAAACTACCTAAAATGTTTTGTCTAGCTTCTTCAAAAGCTTGTTCTCCACCTTTTAAATAGGTTTGCTCTAACTGATATACTTTAAACGTAACACCTAATAACTCAACATTTCTGTAAGCAATTTCAATCCAATAATCACGCGCCAAAGAAACGCTTTCAATTTCTTTATACAGTTTTTCAAAATCAGATAATAATGTTGAATACCCAACCAAATCTTTTTCAGCAACTATTTTAGAAAACGCTACTTCTTCTGCTTTTTTAACATCAATAGCTTTTGTTTGATGAATTCCTTGATTTTCTCCAATCCATTTTTTCCAATAGTTTGCTGTTGAAGCAAATTTTGATGCATATTTTATTTTAATATCTGCATCTTTACGCATATAAGAATCAATAATTTTTAATGCATTATCTCTTACTTCAATTTTAGCAGGATTTAATACATTTACAATTTGATCTACTGCAACCGCAGGTAAATATTCGTTTGTTCTTCCTGGGAAACCAAATACCATAGTAAAATCTCTTTCCTCAACACCATCTAAAGATATTGGTAAATAATGTGCTGGTTTGTAAGGCACATTGTCTTTTGAATATTTAGCAGGACGATTGTTAGCATCTGCATATACTCTAAACATAGAGAAATCTCCAGTATGTCTTGGCCACATCCAGTTATCAGTATCTGCTCCAAATTTACCAATTGATGTTGGAGGCGCACCAACTAAACGTACATCTGTAAATACTTCAGTAACAAATAATAAATATTGATTTCCTTTATAAAAAGAACGCACATAAGAATCTTGCCACTCCTCTTTTTGAACTTCTTTGTTAACTTTTAAAATATTTTGATTAACAATTTTCATTTTTTCAGCTTCATCCATATCGTCAGAAACACCTTCAAAAACTTGTGCAGTTACATCATCAATTCTTTTAATAAATGTTGCTGTTAAACTTTCGTTTGGTAATTCCTCTTCGTAGCTCATTGCCCAAAAACCATCTTTTAAATAATCATGTTCAACCGAAGAATGCGATTGAATAACTCCGTAACCACAGTGATGATTGGTTAATAATAATCCGTTTGGCGAAATAATTTCAGATGTACAACCACCACCAAAATGTGCAATCGCATCTTTTAAACTAGAGTTATTTACATCGTAAATATCTTTGGCAGTCATTTTGCTTCCAAGCAATTGCATTTCTTGCTCATTCATTCCTTCTAATAAAGAAGGAACCCACATTCCGCCTTGAATTTTGCGCGTATCAACCTTTTCGGAAACCTGCGCAACTGAATTTAGCGATACAAATAAAATCGCCAGTGCTACATAAAGTTTTAAATATCTCATTTTCTATTGTTTATTTATTTTTTTGGATGTACTAAAGTCATCTCATCTATTAAGTTTTTTGCTCCGGCAAATTTATCTACTATAAATAATACGTATCGTATATCTACCATTATATTTCTACAAATATCTGGATCGTAATTCATATCACTCATAGTACCTTCCCAAACTCTATCAAAATTTAATCCTATTAAATTTCCGTGAGCATCAATTGCTGGACTTCCTGAATTACCACCTGTAGTATGATTTGTACCTATAAAACAAACTGGCATTTTACCGTTTTCACCATATTGCCCATAATCTTTTGCTTCGTATAAATCCAATAATTTTTGAGGAACGTTAAATTCGTAATCACCCGGAACATATTTTTCAACAACACCATCTAAATAGGTTGTTGTGTTATAATAAACACCATCTTTTGGTTCGTAACCTCTTACTTGTCCGTAAGTTACACGTAATGTTCCGTTAGCATTTGGAAAGAAACGCTTATTTGGAAATACTTCCATTAATGCTTTCATATAGTTTTTTTGAACAGCAACAATTTGCATATTCAACTCTTGAAATTTAGGTTCTAAACTATTGTAAAACAACAAATGCCACTCTTTACCAAAAGCATAGGCCTTATCTGCATTTAACTTTTTCATTACCTCTTCAGCTGAACCTGACAGTAATTCTTTTGCCCCTTCTAATGAAGTTAATTTTGAAGTTGCATAAATATCTGTTGCTAAGGTAGAATAATTAACATTTTTCATATTTGATGGTAAATATTCCTTAGGTGCTTTTTCAGCTGCTAAACTCACTAATTTTTCAAAAACTGGTTGGTCTACTTTAGCGCTATAATTTTTATAAGTTCCTTCTAACCTGCTTAAAGTTGCTTGTCTTGCGTTTTCAAATACTTGTTCTCCTCCTCTTAAATATGCCTGTTCTAATTGAAAAGTTCTAAAAGTAACTCCTAATAATTCTACATTTCTATAAGCAACTTCCATCCAGTAATCACGTGCTAAAGAAACATTTTCAATTTCAGCATATAATTGCTCAAAATCAGATAATAATGTTGAATACCCAACTAAATCTTTTTCGGTAACAATTTTAGAAAATTCAGTTTCTAACTCTTTTTTCTTTTGAACTGCATTTGATTTTTGAATTCCTTGATTTTCACCAATCCATTTTTTCCAATAGTTTGCTGTGGATGCATATTTTGCTGCATACTGAATTTTTATAGCTGGATCTTCACGCATAAATGAATTCACAATTTTTAATGCATTATCTCTTACTTCAATTTTTGCTGGATTTGATACATTTACAATTTGGTCAACTGCAACTGCTGGTAAATACTCGTCTGTACTTCCAGGAAAACCAAAAACTAACGTAAAATCTTTTTCAGCAACACCATCTAATGATATTGGTAAATAATGATTTGGTTTATACGGAACATTGTTTTTTGAATAACTAGCAGGTTGGTTATTAGCATCTGCATAAATTCTAAACATAGAAAAATCTCCTGTATGTCTTGGCCACATCCAGTTATCTGTATCTGCTCCAAATTTTCCAATTGATGATGGTGGCGCACCAACTAAACGAACATCTTTAAAAATTTCTGTAACAAATAGTAAGTATTGATTACCATCGTAAAAAGATTTAACATTGGCATTTTGCCAATCTTCTTTTTGAGCAGCTTTGGTTGCTTTATCAATATTCTGATCAATCAATTTCATTTTTGAAGCCTCGTCCATAGTTTCAGAAACACCTTCAAAAATTTGAGCGGTTACATCATCAATTCTTTTAATAAAAGTAACTGTCATTCCTGGGTTTGCTAATTCTTCATCGTAACTTTTCGCCCAAAAACCATTTTCTAAATAATCATGTTCTACAGTAGAATGTGATTGAATGGCTCCAAAACCACAGTGATGATTTGTTAAAAGCAATCCGTTTGGCGAAATAATTTCAGAAGTACAACCTCCGTTAAAATGCACAATTGCATCCTTTAAGCTAGAATTATTTACATCGTAAATATCTTTAGCTGTCATTTTACTACCTAATAATTGCATTTCAGTTTCATTTATCCCTTCTAACAAAGATGGAATCCACATTCCGCCCTGAATTTCTCGGGTATCAACTTCAGTAGTTACAGGTTTTTGAACAATTGTATTGGCTTCTTGAACAGATTTACAAGAAATTACCAATAATGCAATAAGTAAATAGAGTTTTATATATTTCATTTAAATAATTTTTAATGAACAAATATAGGAAACCAAAAACTTATTTTTTGCGAATAAAGTCATAAATAATATTAAATTAGCCGAAATTGAAATAATTATATGGATACTACACCCTTTTTTACACAAGATACAATTGTATTTGGAATTTTAATGTTAACCCTTGGTTTTGTTTTTTATACTTCATCTAGCAATAATAGTGGTTGGAAAAAATTTTACAAATATGTGCCCGCATTATTAATGGCATATATGTTACCCGCCATTTTTACATCCACTGGAATTATTTCTCCAGAATGGGAAACAATAAGTGAAACCGGTGAAATTACACATCATGGTTCTCAATTATATTATATAGCCAGTAGGTTTTTATTACCTGCGGCCTTAGTTTTAATGACTTTAAGCATTGATTTAAAAGCTGTTTTTAATTTAGGTCCTAAAGCTTTAATTATGTTTTTAGCTGGAACCTTAGGAATTATAATTGGTGGACCAATAGCTGTTTTATTAGTTTCATTTGTTTCGCCTGAAACCGTTGGTGGAGTTGGACCAGATGCCGTTTGGAGAGGTTTAGCTACATTAGCCGGAAGTTGGATTGGTGGTGGTGCAAACCAAGCTGCAATGCTTGAAATTTATGAGTTTAACACAAAAAATTACGCCAGTTTTGTTATTGTTGATATTGTAGTTGCAAATATTTGGATGGCTATTTTATTACTTGGAATTGGAAAAAACGAAAAAATAGATAAATGGTTAAAAGCTGATAGCTCTGCCATAGAAACTTTGAAAGATAAAGTTTCTAATTACGCTGCAAAAATAAATAGAAACCCAACATTACCAGATTTAATGGTAATTTTATCTATAGCATTTGTTGTTGTTGGAGCCTCACATTTTGGCGCCGATTTAATTTCAGATTATTTAATTAATAATTTTGATGCTGTAAGCGATAAAACCTCTGCAATGTCATCTTTTGGTTCTCAGTTTTTTTGGATGATAACTATTGCAACTATTTTAGGAATTTTATTATCCTTCACTAAACTAAAAAGTTACGAAGGCGCAGGTGCAAGTAAAATTGGAAGCGTATTTATTTATATTTTAGTAGCGTCTATTGGTATGAAGATGAATTTAACTCAAATATTTGATAATCCTGGATTGTTAATAGTTGGTTTAATTTGGATGGTAATTCACGTTATTATTCTTATAGCAATTGCAAAATTAATAAAAGCTCCTTTTTTCTTTTTAGCTGTTGGTAGCCAAGCAAATATTGGTGGTGCAGCTTCTGCTCCAATTGTTGCAGCTGCGTTTCATCCTTCACTTGCAACTGTTGGCGTTTTACTAGCTGTATTTGGCTATGTAGTTGGTACATACGGTGCTATGTTTACAGCAGAATTAATGCGTATTGTTGCTCCATAAATTCATTAAATAATCAAAAAAATATAAGATATTTGTGCTATAAATTTTATAAAATGAAAAAATTAATAAGTTGTATTATTTTAATTTCGGTTTTAGCTGCTTGTACAAAAGATAAAACTGGAAATATGTTGGTTAAAGTATCTGTTGATGGACTAAAAAAAGGTACTGTATATTTACAAAAAATGAAAGATACGGTGTTAGTATCTGTAGATTCTGTTGAAATTAATGGCGATGGTATATTTGTATTGTCTGACGAAATTGAAACTCCAGAAGTTTACATTGTTTCACTTGATAAAATAGCCTCAGAAAAAATAACTTTTTTTGGTGAAAAAGGTGAAATTACAATTAACTCTAGAGTTGAAAAATTTGCTACTTCAGCAAAAATTACTGGTTCTAAAAATCAAGAAAAGTTAGAAGAATACAAAGCAATGTCTAAAAAATTTACTGGAAAACAGTTAGATTTATTAAAAGAAAAATTTGAAGCACATCAAAAAAATGATACTGCTTTAATAGCTAAAATATTAAAAGACGAAAAGAGTTTATTAAAACGCAAATATTATTATACCACTAATTTTGCTGTTGTAAATGCAGATTTTGAAACAGCTCCGTATTTGGCTTTAACAGAATTATACAATGCTAACATTAAACTTTTAGACACTGTTAATAACAGTTTAACTGAAAAAGTTAAATTATCTAAATATGGAAAAGAATTAGATAAGTTTATTAAAGAAATAAAACAATCTGAAAACTAAAAAAAAAAGCAACTTTAACAAGTTGCTTTTTTTTTGATTAATTTGTAACAAAATTAAATTACCTAAGACTTATTAGTTGAAAACTAACCAAATTTGATTAAAGAACTAGAACATAAGTTTATTTCTGAATTTCAAGAGAATCAGAATATTGTTCATAAAGTATGTAGAATTTACACTTCCGATCAAGAATCGCATAACGATTTGTTTCAGGAAATTACAATTCAACTATGGAAAGCGTACCCAACATTTAGAGGTGATTCTAAATTAAGCACTTGGATGTATAGAATTGGGTTAAATACAGCTATTACGTTGTATAGAAAATCGAAAAGAAGTATACCAACACAAGATTTTGATACCGTTTTACATAAAATTGAATCTACCGATTATGACAATACTGAAGAGGAACAATTAAAATTAATGTATAAAGCAATACATCAGCTTTCAGACATTGATAAAGGATTAATATTCTTATACTTAGAAGATAAGAATTATAGCGAAATATCTGAAACATTAGGTATTTCTGAAGTGAATGCACGCGTGAAAATGAATAGAATTAAAACTCGCTTAAAAACAATATTAAATCCGTAACCTATGGATGAATTAGAATTATTAAAAAGAGATTGGAAGAAGCAAGAAGCCAACCTTCCTAAAATATCTTACGATGATATTTATAAATTGATACACAAAAAATCATCATCTATAGTAAAATGGATTTTAATTATTTGTATAGCAGAACTCTTATTTTGGTCTGGATTAAATTTATTAATCCCAGAAAGCTACTTAGAAATATATGAGAAGTTTAACTTAAGATCTTTTTTAAACATTACTCAATATTTACATTATGCTGTTGTGCTAATTTTTATTTATTTTTTCTATAAAAATTATAAAACAATATATGTAAGTGAAAGCACAAATTTATTAATGAAAAGGATTATTAAAACAAGAAAAACCGTTAACTATTATGTTTATTATAATATAATAATGTACGTTTTATTAACTATAATTTTAAATGTAGTTATGTTTTCAAATCCTGAATTATTAATTAAAACATTAAACCCAGGAGAATCGGCTGTTGATGGTGATTTATTTTTAAAAATATTGCTTATTGTTCAGGTAGTAATTTTATTAATTATGTTTGGATTGCTGTGCTTGTATTACAGAATAATTTATGGAATTTTACTTAGACGATTAAATAAAAATTATAAGGAACTTGAAAATTTAGATATTTAACTAAAAACCCCGAAATTTCTTTCGGGGTTTTTAGTATGCTTTTTATAAATATCATTTAAGCTTGTTGTGCTGAACTTGATTCAGGTTGACGAAAATTTCATTTTTAAGATAACTTTTTTAATATATCTTTCACTTAAATTGTCATAGAAAAAACTCTGGTTTCTGGTTTATTTTCAAGTAAGCGTAAATCAAAAGCCATACAAATATTACGTACAAACATACGTCCTTCTTCTTTTACTTTAACTCTTTCATCAGAAACCTGCACCAAACCATCATCAATTATTGGTTTTAATCGCTCTATAATTTCATTTTTAACTTTTGGATCTAAACCAATTTTCCATTCAGTTTCTAAATTACACATTAAATTTAAAATGTGTTTTCTAATAATTAAATCCATATCTGTTAACAAATGACCTCTAAAAATTGGAATAATTCCTGCATTTACTTTAGTTGTATAATCATCAACATCTTTTTCATTTTGAGCAAAAGCATACCAAGAATCACTAATAGACGACATTCCTAAACCAATCATTAATTCTGTTTTTCCAGCAGTATAGCCCATAAAATTACGATGTAATTTTTTTGCTTCCATAGCTTTGTGCAAAGAATCTGTTGGCAAAGCAAAATGATCCATTCCAATTTCTACATAACCATTTTCAAAAAACAATTGTTTTCCTAATTCGTACAAATGGCGTTTTTCAGTATCTTTGGGTAAATCGGAATCTTCAAAACCACGTTGCCCAACGCCTTTTATCCAAGGTACGTGTGCATAGCTGTAATAGGCAATTCTATCAGGTTTTAATGTTATCGTATTTTTTATGGTATTTCTAATACTCTCTTCTGTTTGAAAAGGAAGTCCAAAAATTAAATCGTGACTAATAGATTCATACCCTATTTTTTTTGATAAATCATGCACTTTTTTTACTTGCTCAAAACTTTGAACTCTATGAATAGCCTTTTGTACTTTAGGATCGTAATCTTGAATTCCAAAACTATTACGTCTAGAACCTAAATTAAACAATGTTTGTAATTGCTCTTCTGAAGTATGATTTGGATGACCTTCGTAACTAAAATCGAAAACTTCAAATTTATCAGCTCTTTTAAAAATACCATTAATTAGTTTTTTTAAATTTTCTGATGAAAAGAAAGTTGGCGTTCCACCTCCTAAATGAATTTCTCTAATTTTTGGTCGTTCAACCAATAAATCACAATATAAATCCCATTCTTTTAAAACAGTTTCTATGTACGGTTGTTCAACCTCATGACGCTTTGTTATTTTTTTATGACATGCACAAAAAGTACATAAACTTTCACAAAAAGGTAAATGAATATATAAGCTAATTCCTTCAACAGTATTACTTTCATCAAAAGATTTTTTAACAGTACGTTTCCAATCTTCTAAAGCAATTCCTTCTTTGTCCCAAAATGGTACCGTTGGATAACTGGTATATCTTGGTCCTGGAATATTATATTTTTGAATTAAGTTTTTCATAATTAGTAGTGCGTAGTAATAAATTAGTAATAAGATTTCTTTTTCTCAATTCTAAAATCTTAATTCTAAAATCTAACTTTTATATTCCTTTACAGCATCAATAAATGCCTTTGCATTATCTACAGGAATATTTGGTAAAATACCATGACCTAAATTTACAATATATTTATCTTTTCCAAAATCATCAATCATTTTTGTAACCATTTTTTTGATTTCCTTTGGTGGTGATAATAACCTTGCCGGATCAAAATTACCTTGTAATGTAATTTTATTACCAGCTAATTTACGTGCCATTTGCGGTGTAATTGTCCAATCTACACCTAAAGCAGCAGCATTAGATTTTGCCATGTCTTCTAATGCAAACCAACAACCTTTTCCAAATGCAATTACTGGAGCATCATCTTTTAATGCTTCAATAATTTGATTGATATATTTCCAAGAAAACTCTTGATAATCTACTGGAGATAACATTCCTCCCCAAGAATCAAAAATTTGAACAGCATTAACACCTGCTTTTACTTTTTCTTTTAAATAAGCAATGGTTGTATCTGTAATTTTTTGCAACAATGTATGTGCTAATTCTGGTTTTGTAAAACAAAATTCTTTTGCCAAATCAAAAGTTTTAGAACCCTGACCTTGCACACAATAACATAAAATTGTCCAAGGAGAACCCGCAAAACCAATTAATGGAATATCATTATTCAACATTTGCTT
>NZ_JBFHHX010000063.1:0-18317 GCF_041596795.1 Lutibacter sp. | reverse complement strand
TACAAAAACACGATCCCAACTTGGGTTGGTTAATTTTTCAATAATTACATCGTAATTGGTTTCACCCTTTCCATCTGCACCTAATCCATTTCGTTTAATTTCAAGAGATTGCGTTGCTTTGTGTAAAGCTTCTTGAAAACAGCGTCCAATTCCCATTACCTCACCAACCGATTTCATTTGCAAACCTAACGTTCTGTTTGCGCCTTCAAATTTATCAAAATTCCAACGTGGAATTTTCACAATTACATAATCCAATGTAGGCTCAAATAATGCCGATGTTGTTTTTGTTATTTGATTATTTAATTCATCTAAATTATAACCTAAAGCTAATTTTGCCGCAATTTTTGCAATTGGGTAACCTGTTGCTTTTGATGCCAATGCTGATGAACGAGATACACGTGGATTTATTTCAATAGCAATAATATCTTCTTTTTCATCTGGACTTACAGCAAACTGAACGTTACATCCACCTGCAAAATCTCCAATAGAACGCATCATTAAAATTGCCATATCACGCATTCTCTGGAATGTTTTATCACTTAAAGTCATTGCAGGTGCAACTGTAATTGAATCTCCAGTATGAATTCCCATTGGATCCATATTTTCAATAGTACAAATAATAACTACGTTATCATTTTCATCTCTCAAAAGCTCCAATTCGTACTCTTTCCAACCTAATAAGGCTTTATCAATAATTACTTCGTGAATAGGAGATGCTTCTAAACCTCTACTTAACAATTCATCAAAATCTTCTTTTTGATAAACAATTGAAGCTCCATAACCACCAAGTGTAAATGAAGGTCTGATAACTAAAGGAAATCCATATTCCTGCGCAATTTCTTTTCCTTTTAAAAATGAAGTTGCAACAGTTGATGGTGCTTGACCAACACCAATTTTAATCATTAACTGTCTAAACTTTTCACGGTCTTCAGTTATATTAATTGCATCAATATCAACACCAATTAATTCTACATTAAAATCTTTCCATATACCTTTATCATCTGCCTCAATACATAAATTTAATGCTGTTTGCCCACCCATTGTTGGTAAAACGGCATCAATATTTGGATGCTTTTGCAATATTTCTATAATAGATTTTGTGGTTAATGGTTTTAAATAAACATTATCAGCTAATGACGGATCCGTCATAATAGTTGCTGGATTAGAATTGATTAACGTTACTTCAATTCCTTCTTCTTTTAATGATCTAATGGCTTGAGAACCAGAATAATCAAACTCACATGCTTGTCCAATAATAATTGGACCTGACCCAATTATTAGTATTGATTTAATGTTTGTGTTTTTTGGCATTTGCTAGTATAAAAAATTAATGTGTAAATATCAATAAAATTCGTTTTTATTTAAAATATAGTTTTAAAAACTTATCAAAAAAACATAAAAAAAGGTGTTACTAATTGAAAGTAACACCTCATATATAAAACTACTGTTTCATTATTTCTTTGGTCTTGGGTCAGAAGAAACGCTAATTCTCTTTCTACCTTTGGCTCTTCTTCTTGCTAACACTTTTCTTCCAGTAGCAGAAGCCATACGCTCTCTAAAACCATGTTTATTTCTTCTCTTTCTTTTTGACGGCTGGTAAGTTCTTTTACTCATTACAAATATCTTTAAAAATCGTGTTTCTTATGTTGTTAGTTATTAGCAAAATCCTCCTGCTAAAAGCGAGGGCAAATATACAATTAGTTTTGTGTTTGACAAATAGATTTTAAAAAAATATTAAAAAAAATATTTTAACATAAAAAAATGAAATATTCCCTACATTTATAAAAAGCAAAAATACGCATAATATGTATCAAAAACCAATGTTAAAAGAAGGAAGTTTAAAAGATCAGGTAATTGTTGTTACTGGAGGTGGAAGCGGCTTAGGAAAATCTATGACTACATATTTTTTAGAATTAGGAGCGCAAGTGGTTATTACCTCAAGAAATATTGAAAAACTAAAGGCTGTTAAAATTGAATTGGAAGAAAAAACTGGAGGAATAGTTTTACCTATACAATGTGATGTTAGAAATTATTCTGAAGTTGAAAATCTTTTATCAAAAACTTTAGGAAAATTTGGTAAGGTTGATGGATTACTAAATAATGCTGCAGGAAATTTTATAAGTCCTACAGAACGTTTATCTGCCAATGCTTTTGATACTATTATAGATATTGTGTTAAAAGGTACTAAAAATTGCACATTGGCTTTTGGAAAACATTGGATTGATAAAAAACAACAAAAGGCAACTATATTAAATATTGTTACAACCTATGCCTATACAGGATCTGCTTATGTTGTGCCTTCTGCAACTGCCAAAGCGGGAGTTTTAGCAATGACCAGATCGTTAGCCGTTGAATGGGCAAAATACGGTATACGCTCAAATGCAAT
Source organism: Lutibacter sp. (assembly GCF_041596795.1). Classification (GTDB taxonomy): domain Bacteria; phylum Bacteroidota; class Bacteroidia; order Flavobacteriales; family Flavobacteriaceae; genus Lutibacter. The sequence continues at coordinate 15,931 of NZ_JBFHHX010000063.1, read as the reverse complement.
TGCTCCAGGTCCATTCCCTACAGAAGGCGCTTGGGACAGATTATTACCCGGAAACTTAAAAGAAAAGTTTGATATGAAAAAGAAAGTTCCGGTTGGTAGATTTGGCGAACACCAAGAATTGGCAAATTTAGCTGCATATTTAATGAGCGATTTTTCAGCATATATAAATGGAGAAGTTATAACAATTGATGGCGGTGAATGGTTAAAAGGTGCTGGAGAATTTAATATGTTAGAAGAAATTCCTCAAGAAATGTGGGACATGCTTGAAGCAATAATACGTAGCAAAAAAAGCAACTAGTTTATATTCTTAAAAAAGTCAAAAAAACTTTGTAATTGCTAACAAAAAGACTTCAAAAATTAATTCAAAACACAAATGAGTTAATTTAAAACATCTTTTAATATTTTAAATTTATAAATTTACCTCTAACAATAAAAACAACTAGCAATTATGTTAAATGAATATGGTAAATGGCATCATCCGTATAAACCTGCCAAAGAGTATAATAAAAAAGTAGCATATTTTAGTATGGAGTTTGGAATTCACCAAGCTTTAAATATTTATTCCGGTGGACTTGGTTTTCTTGCAGGGTCACATATGCGCTCTGGATTTGAGTTAAAACAAAATATGATTGGAATTGGAATGCTTTGGAAATATGGATATTATGACCAAGGAAGAAACGAAGATCAAACCCTAAGAACCGATTTTATTGAAAAAACTTTTGACTTTTTAGAAGATACTGGCATTGAAGTTGAAGTTCAACTACATGACAATCCACACGTAAAAGTAAGAGCATATATTTTAAAACCTGAGATTTTTGGAACCGTTCCAATGTATCTTTTAAGTACAGATGTAGAAGGTAACGATCATTTATCAAGAACTATTACCAACCATTTATACGATGCTAACGAAATTACAAGAATTTCACAAAGTATAATTTTAGGTATTGGTGGCGCTAAAGTTGTTGAAGCTTTAGGCGGAGCAGATATATATCACTTAAATGAAGGACATGCTTTACCTGCATTTTACTATTTAAAAGATAAAGGTGTAACAAAAAAACACTTTGCATTTACAACACACACTCCTGAAAAAGCAGGAAACGAAGAACGTGACGCTCGCCTTTTAAATAGATGCGGCTTTTTTGGAAGATATTATACTGAAGAAGATTTAAGAGAAGAAATGGTAAATGACGGAATGATTAATTACACCGTTTCTGCCTTAAGAATGGCAAACAAATCCAATGCCGTTTCTAAACTTCACGCTGTTGTTTCTAACAACATGTGGAAAGATTATTCAGGAATAGGTAAAATAATACCAATTACAAACGCTCAAAATCAAAAATTTTGGCAAGACGAAGAAATTAAAAAATCTTGGGAAAAGAAAAATGCTAAGAAATTTAAAGCTAGAAAAACTGAGCTAAAACAAGAATTGTTTGATGTTGTGTTAAATCAAACAAAGAAAATTTTCGATCCAAATATTCTTACCATTGTTTGGGCAAGAAGATTTGCTGGCTACAAAAGAGCAGATATATTTTTATACGACTTACAACGTTTTGAAAAGTTACTATCAAATGAAAAATATCCAGTACAAATAATTTGGGCAGGAAAACCATATCCAAAAGATTTTGGAGCTATTGATACGTTTAACCATTTAGTAAACTTCTCTAAACAATATAAAAATTTAACCGTTTTAACTGGTTATGAAATAGAATTATCTAGAAAACTAAAATGTGGATCAGATATTTGGTTAAACACACCAAGAATTACACGTGAAGCTTCTGGAACAAGTGGTATGACCGCAGCATTTAATGGCTCCGTAAACCTTTCAATTAATGATGGTTGGATTCCAGAATTTGAGAAAAATGGAGAAAACAGCTTTGTTTTACCAGCATTAGACCATACATTACCAGTTTGGGAACAAGATCAACAAGATTGTGCAAATTTATTTGATATTCTTGAAAATGAAGTTCTACCAACATACTATAACAACCCTAAAAAATGGCAAGAAATAGTATTTAACGCACTTACAGATGTAATTCCTGAATTTACAAGTAACAGAATGGCAGCTCAATATTACAAAGAGCTTTACAAATAGAAAATTAGTTAAAACATACTTTTTAAAAACCCTTTAAAAAATCTTTACTTTTTAAAGGGTTTTGTTTTTGCCAACTAAAATAGAGTTAGTACTTTTGCCCAAACCTACGGATAATGAAAAATACGAAATATGTTTTTGTAACTGGTGGCGTTACATCTTCACTTGGAAAAGGAATTATAGCAGCATCTTTAGCAAAATTATTACAAGAAAGAGGCTACTCTGTAACCATTCAAAAATTAGACCCTTATATTAATATTGACCCAGGAACATTAAATCCGTACGAACACGGAGAATGCTATGTTACCGAAGATGGTGCAGAAACTGATTTAGATTTAGGTCACTACGAACGTTTTTTAAACATTCCAACATCACAAGCTAACAACGTAACAACTGGTAGAATTTATCAATCTGTTATTGATAAAGAACGTAAAGGAGAATTTTTAGGTAAAACTGTTCAGGTTATTCCACATATTACTGATGAAATTAAACACCGTGTTCAAATTTTAGGAAACACTGGAGAGTTTGATATTGTAATTACTGAAATTGGTGGAACAGTTGGTGATATTGAGTCGTTACCGTATGTAGAATCTGTCCGTCAGTTATTATGGGAATTAGGCCATGAAAACGCCATTGTGGTTCATTTAACACTAGTTCCTTATTTAGCTGCTGCTGGTGAATTAAAAACAAAACCAACACAACATTCAGTAAAAATGTTGATGCAAAGTGGTGTAAGTCCAGATATTTTGGTTTGTAGAACCGAACATGAAATTTCAGATTCAATAAAAAACAAATTAGCATTGTTTTGCAATGTTAAAAAAGAAGATGTAATTCAATCTATTGATGCTGAAACTATTTACGATGTTCCAAATTTAATGTTGGAAGAAAATTTAGATTTAGTAGTTCTTAAAAAATTACAATTACCACAAGATAAACAACCAGAATTAAAAGTTTGGAATGAGTTTTTAACAAAATTTAAAAATCCTAAACATACTGTTGAAATTGGTTTAATTGGTAAATATGTTGAATTAAAAGATGCTTATAAATCTATTTCTGAAGCATTTATTCATGCAGGAGCTCAAAACGAGGTTCAAGTAAACATTAATTGGATACATTCTGAAGATTTAACTGTTGAAAATGTTCCAGATAAATTAAAAAATCTAAACGGAGTTTTAGTTGCACCAGGTTTTGGAGAACGCGGAATTGAAGGTAAAATTGCAGCAGTAAAATTTGCACGTGAAAACAATGTTCCTTTTTTAGGAATTTGCTTAGGAATGCAAATGGCTGTTATTGAATTTTCTAGAAATGTATTAGGTTTAAAAGATGCTAGTTCTAGTGAAATGGACAAAAACACAACAAATCCAGTAATTGATTTAATGGAAGAACAAAAAAGTGTTACCAATTACGGAGGAACAATGCGTTTAGGTGCTTGGGATTGCCAACTAAAAGACAATAGTAAAATAAAAAGTATTTACAAAAAAGAACATATTAGCGAACGTCACAGACATAGATATGAGTTTAACAGCTCTTATTTACAACAAATTGAAAACGCTGGAATGATAGCAACTGGAAAAAATCCAAAAACAGATCTAGTAGAAGTTGTGGAAATACCATCGCATCCTTGGTTTATTGGTGTTCAATACCATCCAGAATATAAAAGTACCGTATTAAATCCGCATCCTTTATTTGTAGATTTTGTAAAAGCAACTTTGGAACATTCTTTGAACTAACATACAATCATTAATAAATACTAGTTAATTATAATACATTTAGTACTTTTGTCGGGCTTTTTAAATTTTTATTAAAAAGCAAATGACAAATTGACATTTTTAAATACTCATGGAAGAAAAAAAATTCGACATTAATTCACTAATAGGTTTTGTACTGTTAGGCGCAATTATGATTTGGTGGATGTACACCAATCAACCAACTCCTGAAGAATTAGCTGCAGAAAAAGCTAAAACAGAACAAGTTGAAGAAGCAACAAAAACTGCAAATACCGCAAATACAATTGATAGTTCATCGGTAATAACACAAACTACAGATTCATTATCTTTTGCAAAAGCTAAAGGTGAGTTGGGCGCATTTGCTTATTCAGCATCATTACCATCAGCAACAGAAAACGAAACAGTTTTAGAAAATAATGTAATTAAATTAGTTATTTCTAATAAAGGTGGGCAAATTAAAGAGGCGTTAATTAAAAAATACGTAACACACGATTCTTTACCACTATATATAGTAAAAGATAACAACACTTCTTTTAACATTAATTTTGGAACATCAGAAAACAGGACTTTAAATACAAAAGATTTATTTTTTGAACCAACAACTGCTAAAAATGGTTCAAACCAAGTGCTTTCTATGAAATTGAAAGTTGCTGAAGATAAATACTTAGAATATAGATATGAATTAAAACCTGATGAATATATGATTGATTTCATAGTTCGTTCACAAGGTTTAAGTTCTGCCATCAATCAATCACAACAATTAGTTTTAGATTGGGATTTAAAAGCGTTTAAAAATGAAAAAAGTATTCGCTACGAAAATCAACAGACTGAAATGTACTACGAAAAAGAAGATGAAAAAATTGATTACTTATCTGTTGGAGATGAAGATGACGCCGAAGAAACCGATGTAAACTGGGTTGCTTTTAAACAACATTTCTTTTCTTCTATTTTAATTACAGATAAAGCATTTGATAAGGCTTCTTTAACTTCAAAATCGTTAATAGAAAATGAAGATATTGATACAACTTATACCAAACAATTTAATTTAAAAACACCAATAGCATTAGAAGGTGGTGAATTAAATTATAAAATGAATTGGTATATAGGACCAAATGATTACAAAATTCTTAAAAAATACGATAGAAATATTAAAGAAATTGTAAACTTAGGTTGGGGAATATTTGGATACATAAACCGTTTAATTTTTATTCCTGTATTTAACTTTTTACAAGGATTTATAGGTAACTATGGGTTAATTATTATTCTTTTAACTATTGTGGTTAGAATATTAATGTCTCCATTGGTATATAAATCTTATTTGTCAAGTGCTAAAATGAAAGTACTTAGACCAGAAATGGAAGAAATAAACAATCGTTTACCAGGTAAAGAAAATGCTATGAAACGTCAGCAAGAAACTATGGCTGTACAAAGTAAAGCTGGTGTAAGTCCTCTTTCTGGTTGTATTCCTGCATTGTTACAAATGCCAGTATTCTTCGCGTTGTTTAGATTTTTCCCTTCAAATATAGATTTACGTCAAAAAAGTTTTTTATGGGCAGAAGATTTATCTGCATACGATTCTATATTTAAATTACCATTTAAAATACCAATGTATGGAGATCATATTAGTTTGTTTCCAATTTTAGCATCTGTAGCTATTTTCTTTTATATGAAAATGAGTCAAAGTCAGCAAATGAATATGACTCCTCAACAAGAAGGAATGCCTGATATGCAAAAGATGATGAAAATGATGATGTATCTTTCTCCGGTAATGATGTTAATTTTCTTTAATATGTATGCAAGTAGTTTAAGTTTATATTATTTTGTATCTAACTTATTAACTATTGGAATTATGTTAGTTATAAAGCATTATATTATTGATGAAGAAAAAATACATGCTAAAATTCAGGAAAATAAAAAGAAACCTAAAAAAGAAAGCAAGTTCCGCCAGCGTTTAAATGACGCTATGAAACAAGCACAAGAGCAACAAGCAAAGCAACAAAAAAAGAAATAAAAGTTAGACTTTTAAATAAAATATCAAAGGTAAAACTTTGATATTTTATTTTATACCAAACCCCACCCCAAATAAAGCAATTAATGAACCCCTCAAAAAGTAATTATAAAATTCTTAAAAACCACAATATTATTGTTGAATACCACGAAGGAACATTAGATTTAAATTCATACATCTCTTTTAAAACATTAGTATTTAACAACCCATTCTATTCAAGTTCTTTAAATTATATTGTGAATTTTAAAAATGTGAATATGAATGCAAATTTCAACGATGTAGAAAAATACATTGATCATTTAAAACAAATTCCAAAGGTTTTAGGTAAGAAAAGAGTTGCGTTACTAACCAGAACGCCTAATCAAATTGTTCCTTCTACTATTTATAAAATGAAAGAGGCCGAATTAAGTCATTCCGTAGGTATATTTTCTACCTACGAAAGCGCCTTAAACTGGTTACAAACCGATTTAACTTCTAATGAACTTATAAATATTTTTATAGAATTAAAGAAATAACTATTGATTTAGAAAATTAAAAAAAGGCTGTTGAAGATAATCTACAACAGCCTTTTTTTTATGAGTATATTATTTATTTTACAATGCCTCTTTTAATTATTAACACTTAATAATAGTAGAGCAGTTTATTACTTATTTAAAAAAGAAAGCACATTTTTTTCAATACGTTCTGCAATATTACTAACATCCGATTTTATAAAGGTTTCACCTGTAATTTTCTCGTATAATTCAATATAACGTTCAGAAATTTCATTAATTTTCTCCTCATTCATATCAGGAATTGTTTGCCCTTCTAATCCTTGAAAACCATTTGCAATTAACCATTGACGCACAAATTCTTTAGATAATTGCTTTTGAGCCTCTCCTCTATCTTGTCTTTCTTTATATCCATCAGCATAAAAATAGCGAGAAGAATCTGGTGTATGAATTTCATCAATTAATACAATTTTACCATCTTTTGTTTTTCCAAATTCATATTTAGTATCTACCAAAATTAAACCGCGTTCAGCAGCAATTTCAGTTCCTTTTTTAAATAAGGCTCTTGTATAATTTTCTAAAACTTCGTAATCTTCTTTTGTAACAATTCCTTTCGCTAAAATATTTTCTTTAGAAATATCTTCATCGTGTGAACCAGTGTCAGCTTTTGTTGTAGGAGTAATAATTGGTTCAGGAAATTTATCATTTTCTTTCATTCCTTCGGGCATTTTTACACCACAAAGCAATCTTTTTCCAGCTTTATATTCACGTGCTGCGTGACCTGATAAGTAACCCCTAATTACCATTTCAACTTTAAACGGTGTACACATATGGCCAATTGCTACATTTGGGTCTGGAATTGCAATAATCCAATTTGGCACAATATCTTTAGTTGCGTCCATCATTTTTGATGCAATCTGATTTAATATTTGTCCTTTAAACGGAATTTGTTTTGGCATAATTACATCAAAAGCCGAAAGTCTGTCTGATGCAATCATTACCAATAATTCATTGTTTATATTATAAACTTCTCTCACTTTTCCTTTATAAACCGATATTTGATTTGGAAAGTTGTAATTGGTATTATTAATTGTATTACTCATCTTATAGTTGTTGTGTTGTTATCATTCAATTGTTCAAAAATACATCAATTATTCGGTACCAACTTCTAAACTTTTGTAAGCCGAAATTATTTCTTTAACCAATCTGTGTCGTATTACATCTTTATCATCAAAATAAACAAATGCAATTCCTTTAATATCTTTTAAAGTTAACATTGCTTCTTTTAAACCCGAAACTTGCCTGCGAGGTAAATCTATTTGACCTGGATCTCCGTTTATAACAAAACGGGCGCTTTTTCCCATTCTTGTTAAAAACATTTTCATTTGATTGTGTGTTGTATTTTGGGCTTCATCTAAAATTACAAAAGCATTATCTAACGTTCTACCACGCATAAATGCCAACGGTGCAATTTCTATAATTCCTTTTTCTATGTACGATTCTAATTTTTCAAATGGAATCATATCTCTTAAAGCATCATAAAGTGGTTGCATATACGGATCTAATTTTTCTTTTAAATCTCCCGGTAAAAACCCTAAATTTTCTCCAGATTCCACAGCTGGCCGTGTTAGCACAATTCTTCTAACCTCTCTTTCTTTTAAGGCTTTAACCGCTAAAGCCACTGCTGTATAGGTTTTTCCAGTTCCAGCTGGTCCAATGGCAAAAAGCATATCATTTTTAGTCATTTTATCAACCATTTTACGTTGATTTACTGTTTGCGCTTTAATTAGCTTACCTCCAACACCATGAACCAAAACATCATCACCAAACTTAGATGTTTTATTTTCTTTTCCGTTTGATGTTAAAATTTGTTCAATACTATTTTCGTCTAACTTATTGTACTTATTAAAATAGTTGATTAGCATTTCTAAACGTTTCTCAAATTCATCTAAAATTTCAGGTTCGCCGTATGCCTTTAAGCTTGTGCCACGTGCAACAATTTTAAGTTTTGGAAAATATTTATTTAATATTTCTACATGAGAATTTTGAGTTCCAAATAAATCATTTGGGTTTATCTCTGTCAGTTCAATAATGCGCTCGTTCAAATGGTAAAAGTTGTTAAGTTTAAATATAAATTTGATTTCTATTCACAGAATAATTGATTAGATTTGTAAACAAATTTAATTATATCAAATTATAAAAATTGAAACTTTTCCAATAAGTTTTAAACATTTTATTAAAGGTGTAATTTTATAGTATTTTAAAAAAAAACTTGCGAAATTACTTATGTCTATAATAACTTTAACTACTGATTTTGGGATTAAAGACCATTTTGTAGGAGCCATTAAGGGCACTATTTATAGTGAATTACCCGATGCTAGAATTGTTGATATTTCGCACCAAATCTCACCATTTAACATTACTGAAACTGCATATATTTTAAGAAATGCATACAAAAGTTTCCCTAATGGAAGCATTCATATTATTGGTGTAGATTCTGAATTAAACCAGGAAAACAAACATATTGCGTTATTGTTAGACAATCATTATTTTATTTGTCCTAACAATGGTGTAATTTCTTTATTAGCATCCGAAATAAAACCAGAAAAAATTGTTGAAATAAATATCCACGATCGTGTAGAAACTATTTTTCCTGTTTTAGATGTTTTTGTAAAAGTTGCTTGCCATATTGCGCGTGGTGGAACCTTAGAGGTGATAGGTAAAATAATTCCAGATTTTGAAAGATTGGTAGAATTACAACCAACTATTTCATCGGACAATAACACAATTTATGGCAACGTTATTTACGTAGATAATTACGGAAACTCTATTAGTAATATTTCTAAAAAAACATTTACCGATATTGGAAAAGGACGTCCATACGAAGTAATTGCAAATAGATATTCTTTTAAAAAAATTGTAGAAAAATATAGTGATATTGTAGACTTTTCGGTACCTAAAGATGAGCGTCAAATAGATGGAACACGGTTAGCTTTATTTAATACTGCCAATTATTTAGAAATTGCTATTTATAGAAGCAACTTAGATACTGTTGGTGGTGCAGTTTCATTATTAGGTTTAAATTATAGAGATTTTATTACCGTAAAATTCACCTAAAATAGGTTCTAATATATTAAAAGTTATAAGTTTGTAATTCGTAAATCATAATTCATTAAATGTTATCAATCCTAAAAAAAGAACTTACATCATTTTTTTCATCTCCCATTGGATATTTGGTAATTACCGTTTATTTACTTGTAAATGGCTTATTTTTATGGGTTTTTGAAGGAGATTTTAATATTTTACACGCTGGTTTTGCCGATTTAAACAGCTACTTTTTTTTAGCTCCTTGGATTTTTATTTTTTTAATTCCGGCCATTACAATGCGCAGTTTTTCCGATGAAATAAATACGGGAACTATTGAAATTTTAAAAACAAAACCAATTACAACCTGGCAAATTATTTTGGGAAAATATTTAGGTTCCTTAACATTGGTTATTATTACTATTATTCCCACATTAATTTATGCGTTTAGCATTTACAAGCTTGGAAATCCGGTTGGAAATGTAGCCATTGGCACTACTTTAGGTTCTTTTATTGGCTTACTTTTTTTAGCAAGTTCATACACGGCTATCGGTATTTTTTCATCAACAATATCTAAAAACCAAATTGTTTCATTTTTAATTGCGGTTTTTATTTGCTTCTTTTTATACTACGCGTTTGAAGCTTTAGCAACCTATAATTTATTTGGAAATTTAGATGCTACAATTCAAAATTTAGGAATGAGCGCACATTTTAATAGTATTGGAAAAGGAGTTATTGATACTAGAGATTTAATTTATTTTTTTTCTGTTTCTTTTCTGTTTTTATTTTTAACCAAACAAAAAATTGAAAATGCGCAGTAAAACTTCTAAAATAGCATTGTTTGTTTTTGGTTTATTTTTGATAAACTTTATAGGAAATAAAATTTACAAACGTTTTGATTTAACCGAAGATCACAGATACACACTGTCTGAAACCACTAAAAACATTGCTAAAAAAGTAGATGATGTTATACTTATAAAAGTGTACTTACAAGGTAATTTTCCGGCAGAATTTAAACGTCTTCAAACTGAAACTCAATTACATTTAGAAGAATTAAAATTTATAAATAAAAACATTCAGTATCGTTTTATTGATCCTACAGATATTAACGAAGAACTAATTGACAGTGGTTTAGAACCAAGCAGTTTACAAGTTCAAGAAAATGGAAAATTATCAGAAATGGTTTTATTTCCTTGGGCTGTAATTAATTACAAAAACAAAACCGAAAAAGTTTCTCTTTTAAACGATGTTGTTTCCAATTCTCAAGATGAACAATTAGAAAGTTCTATTCAAAATTTAGAATATGCTTTTGCAAATGCTATTCATAAAATAACTGCTTCTAAATCAAAAAAAATAGCTGTATTAAAAGGTAATGGAGAATTATCTGATATTTATTTAGCTGATTTTTTACGAAAATTAAATGAATATTATTTATTAGCACAATACACTTTAGATTCTGTTGAAACACAACCACAAAAAACGCTTTTTGAACTTTCTAATTTCGATTTAGCAATTATAGCAAAACCAACGGAAAAATTTTCGGAACAAGAAAAATTTGTGTTGGATCAATTTATTATGAATGGTGGTAAAACATTATTTTTAATTGATAATGTACAAGCCGAATTAGATAGTTTGCAACAAACTGGTGAAGCACTTGCGTATCCTAGAGATTTGGGTTTAACCGATTTCTTTTTTAATTATGGCGTTCGAATAAATTCAGATTTAGTTACCGATTTATATTGTTCTCAAATTCCGTTAGCAACAGGAAATATTGGAAATCAAACTCAATTTAGCCAATTTCCATGGGTATTTAATCCGTTGGCAATTTCAAAAAACAATCATCCAATTAATACAAACATTGAAGCTGTTAATTTTAAATTTACCAGTAATATAGATACGTTAAAAAACAATATCAAAAAAACTATATTATTACAAAGCTCTCCGCTATCTAAAATAATAGGAACTCCATCAATTGTTTCATTAAAAACTATTAATACTGCACCCATAAAAGAAGAATATAACAATGGAAATCAACCTTTAGCTGTTCTTTTAGAAGGTCCTTTTAAATCGGCTTACAACGGCAGAGTTAAACCTTTTAAAACACTAAAACCTATTGAAAATGGCCTTGAAAATAAAATGATTGTAATTGCAGATGGAGATATTATTGCGAATGAAATAGCAAAAGGGCAACCTTTAGAATTAGGAGTAGACAAATGGACTTATCAACGCTATGGCAATAAAGATTTTCTTTTAAACTCTGTAAACTATTTATTGGATGATACTGGATTGTTAAGTATTCGATCCAAAAAAATTAAAATCAACTTTTTAGATAAACAAAAAGCATTTGAAGAATCTAAAAAATGGCAGTTTATTAATATAGCTTTTCCTTTAATTATATTAACCCTATTTGGTGGTATATTTTACTATTTCAGGTTTAAAAAGTATCAATAAAAGACCTAAATAGTCTTCTTAAAGAACTGTTAAAATTAAAAGTCAAAAAAAATAAGCCTTTTTAAAATAGTATATTTGTTATTAAACTTAAAAAATAACTATTATGCTAAAAAAATTATCACTTTTATTATTTGTTGTTGGTTTTATATCTGCAACAAATGCTCAAATTAAAACTCCACAACCTAGCCCATTATCAAAAATTGAACAAGTTGTTGGGTTAACAGATGTTACTATAGAATATTCTCGTCCTGGAATGAAAGGAAGAACTATTTTTGGAGATTTAGTTCCTTACGGACAAACGTGGAGAACCGGAGCAAATGCAAATACTAAAATTACTTTTAGCGACAACGTTACTGTTGATGGAAAAGAATTAAAAAAAGGAACGTATGCAGTTTTTACAATTCCAAATGAAAAATCTTGGGATATAATTTTTTATTCTGATTCTAACAATTGGGGAACTCCTCAAAAATGGGATGAAACTAAAGTTGCAGCAAAAGCTACTGTTGAAGTGCAAGAAATGCCTATGAAAATAGAAACTTTTACCATTACTGTTGATGATTTAGCTACTGGATCTGCAGTTTTAGGAATACTATGGGAAAACGTTTATGTTGGTGTTAAATTTGAAGTTCCAACAGATGCACTTACTACAAAAAGTATAGAAACCGTTATGGCTGGACCATCTGGAAACGACTATTTTCAAGCGGCAACTTATTACCACACAGAGAAAAAAGATTTAAAACAAGCCTTGGCTTGGATGCAAAAAGCAACTGCAGGAGAAAATCCTCCATTTTGGTACTTACGCAGAATGAGTTTAATTCAAGCTGATTTAGGAGACAAAAAAGGAGCAATTGCAACCGCACAAAAAAGTTTAGCTGCTGCTGAAAAAGCAAACAATGCAGATTATATTAAAATGAATAAAGAATCAATAGCCGAATGGCAAAAATAACAACTATGAAAAATTTTAAATTAACTCTTGTTTTAGTATTACTTACTACCGTAATTTTTGCACAAAAAAGTCCAAGAAAACAAGTAAACGGAACCATTGGGCACGTTAATGTAGATATAGATTTTGGTGCTCCAAGCGTTAAAGAAAGAGCAATTTGGGGAGCTTTAGTTCCTTACAATAAAGTTTGGAGAGCTGGCGCAAATGAAAACACTACTATTTCTTTTGACGAAAAAGTAACCATACAAGACAAAACTGTTTTCCCTGGAAAATATGGTTTTTTCATCATTCCAAATGATGCAAAAGATTGGATATTAATACTAAGCAGTGAAAACGATGCTTGGGGTTCTAATTCTTATAACGAAAATGATGACGTTGTTAGAATAGCTGTTACACCTCAATTTGTAGAAGAAAATCAAGAAGAATTAAGTTACAACGTTACTTCTGAAGGAATTGAAATTGCTTGGGAAAAAGTAAGACTCTTAATTCCAATAAAATAATACTCTTAGTATTTTAAAAAGACTGTCTAAAAAGTAAAATTGCGTCAACCTGAACTCGTTTCAGGTTCTCATAACTATTAGTTATCAAAATGGTGAGATTCTGAATCAAGTTCAGAACAACGGTTTTAAATTCTTTTTAGACAGTTTTTTTTATATAATTTCTTTTTTAGTTGTAAGTGTTTGTATCAAAATAGCAATAGACATTACCAAAGCACAGCCAAATAAATTTAACCATAAATAAGGCATCCAATCGTACCACCAACCAATTATTACAATTATTTGTGTAATTATTGCTGCTGTAAAAACAGCATTACTTTTCACATATTTTATAAAAAATGCTAATAAAAATATTCCTAAAACATTGCCATAAAATATAGAACCAATAATATTTACTAATTGAATTAAATTATCAAACAAATTGGCTACACAAGCAACAGAAATTGCTATTAATCCCCAAATTAAGGTAAACCATTTTGAAACTTTCACATAATGATCATCTGTTTTTTCTGAAGTAACATTTCTTTTATATAAATCTATAGCCGTAGTACTTGCCAAAGCATTTAACTCTGATGCGGTACTAGACATTGCTGCCGATAAAATAACTGCCAACAACAAACCAATTAACCCACGTGGTAAATTGTGTAAAATAAAATGAATAAACACATAATCTTTATCATTGGTTTCAACCGAAGCATCTGCCTTTTTAATTAATTCTTTAGCTTCTGCCCTATTTTCTAAATCCAACGAATTTATTTGCTGAATATTTTCAATTAACTCAGCATTCATTAATTCGTTTCCGTATTTTAAACTAGCAATATATTTTTGCTTTTCAATCTCTAACTGCTTATCTTCTAGTTTTTTATATTCATCAGCATAAACAGAACTTTTCACTGCGTTATTTGCTGCCGGATTAAAATTTAAAGGAGACGCATTAAACTGATAAAACACAAATACCATAACACCAACCAACAAAATAAAAAATTGCATTGGCACTTTTAATAAACCATTAAAAACTAAACCAAGTTGCATTTCTTTAACCGATTTTCCAGACAAATAACGTTGTACCTGACTTTGATCTGTTCCAAAATAAGACAATGCTAAAAACGATCCACCAATAATTCCGCTCCAAACCGTATAACGATTTTCAAAATTAAAAGAGAAATCTAAAATATCCATTTTACCACTTGCACCCGCAATTTTTAACGCTTCTACAAATGATATATCTTCAGGCAAATAGCTTACTATTAAATAAAAAGCAACAAACATTCCTCCAAAAATCACAGCCATTTGCTGTTTTTGAGTAACACTCACTGCTTTTGTTCCTCCAGAAACTGTGTAAATAATTACTAAAACACCAATAATAATATTTAAGGTAATTAAATCCCATCCTAAAACAGCCGACAAAATAATAGCTGGCGCAAAAATGGTAATTCCTGCAGCTAATCCACGTTGAATTAAAAATAAAATTGCCGCTAAACTTCTTGTTTTTAAATCGAATCTGGTTTCTAAGTATTCGTACGCTGTATAAACTTTTAATCTATGATAAATAGGAATAAATACCAAGCAAATAACTACCATTGCAATTGGCAATCCAAAGTAAAATTGCACAAAGCCCATTCCACTATGAAACGCTTGTCCAGGTGTTGATAAAAATGTAATGGCACTTGCTTGTGTTGCCATTACAGATAAACCAATTGTCCACCATTTAGCTTCACTTCCACCTTTTATATAATCATCAACATTTTTACTGCCACGCGTTTTATAGGCTCCATACGAAACAATAAAAAGTAAGGTGCCAATAAGTATAATCCAATCTAATTGTTGCATAATTTTAAGTGAAAATTTCCATTAAAACATAAAATACTAAAATATAAAAAGCATTCAGCAACAAAACAGTTGTGTATTCACTTTTCCAATGATATTTTTGATTATTCATATTAATTTTTAATTGTTTTTTCAGAAGGAATTTTCCCTACTGAAAGCATATTTGCAAATAACTTATAAGCTCCGGAAACTCCAACAGGCAATTCTCTAAAAAAACTTAGGCCTGTATAAATAAAATTACCTTTTCCAAATTTAGTAATTAAAATGCTACCATCACTTTTAGGTTCATTTTTATCGTTCATACTAATAATTGTTTCAAAATTAGCATCCCATTCAGAAGGAAAGTATAAACCTCTCTCCTGAACCCAACCATCAAAATCTGCCGAAGTAATTTTATTCGGAAAATTTAACAATGGATGTGAAGGATTTAATATTCTAACTTCTGAATTTTCATCAGTAACTCTGTCTCTTGATAATTTTAGTGAATATGGCGCCAATTCGTCAACTTTTAATCTAGAATTTGTATTGTATTGCACAATTAACGTGCCACCATTTTTAACATAATCGTGTAAATGTTTTTGATAAAACTTCGCTTTATCATTGGTATTGTAAGCTCTAATTCCTAATACAACTGCATCAAAATTCTCTAATTTCTCAGGTGTAATTTCATCCTCTTTTAGCTCTACTACGGTATAACCTATTTGTCTTAAACTTGTTGGTATTTCATCTCCAGCACCTTGAATATAACCAATTAATTGTCCTTTTTTCTCAATATTTAACCGAACCACTTTAGCTTCAGAAGGCATTATTACAG
>NZ_JBFHHX010000062.1:0-18377 GCF_041596795.1 Lutibacter sp. | reverse complement strand
AATGAATGTGATAAGTAAAAGTGATGTTTTTGCTGAAAATAAATTATTTGCCACATTAGATACTACAGTTAGAAAAGTAGTAATTAAGAATATTCCGTTTTTATTAACAGATACAGTTGGTTTTATTAGAAAATTACCTACTCAATTGGTAGAATCTTTTAAATCTACATTAGATGAGGTTCGTGAAGCCGATTTATTATTGCACGTTGTAGATATTTCGCACCCAAGTTTTGAAGATCACATTGCATCTGTAAATAAAATTTTAGATGAAATTAAATGTTCAGATAAGCCAGTAATGATGGTTTTTAATAAAATTGACGCTTATGAACCAGAAGTTATAGAAGCGGATGATTTAGTAACTGAAAAAACTGAAATTCATTATACCTTAGATGAATGGCGAAAAACCTGGATGAACAAATTAGGCGATAATTGCTTATTTATTTCTGCTTTAAACAAAGAAAATTTAGATGAGTTTAAAGAAAAAGTTTTTGAAGAAATAAAGAAAATACACATTACTCGTTTTCCTTATAACGACTTTTTATACGAAGAATATACGGAGGAAGAATAACGGCTTAGGTAGTTGAATAATAATTTTTTAAATAATTAAGATAAAAAATTATTTTCAATAAACTGATTAAAACCTTCTTTATACTGCTCACTAATAGGTATATACACTTTGTCAAAAACAATTCTGTTACGCTCTATTGTTGTAATTTTATTTAGATTAACAATGTACGATCTATGAACACGCATAAAGCTTTTACTTGCTAATTGGGCTTCCATTGCTTTCATACTTAACAAAGTCATAATTGGTTTTTCGTTTATTAAATGAATGCGAACATACTCACGCATTCCTTCAATATAGGTAACGTCTTCTAATTTAATTCGAACAATTTTGTATTCCGATTTTATAAATAAATAATCATTATTACTTTTTATTTCTTCGGTAGTGTTTCGTTTTAAATCGAACCATTCTCTGGCTTTATTGGCAGCCTTTAAAAATGTAGCGTAGTCTATTGGTTTTAATAAATAATCTAATGCATCTACCTTAAAACCTTCCAAAGCATACTCGCTATAGGCTGTTGTAAATATAATTTTAGGTGGATATTTTAATGATTTTACAAAATCTAAACCATTTAAATCGGGCATATTAATGTCTACAAACACCAAATCAACGGTGTTTTCCTGCAAATAAGTTAATGCTTCAATTGGACTTTCAAAACTAGCTGTTAAATCTAAATAAGGTGTTTTATTTATATAACTAGTAATTTGTTTTAACGCCAATGGTTCATCATCTATGGCTATACATTTAATCATAATGGAATAGTTAAGTTAACGCTGTAAATTTTTTCAGATTCGTTAATTGTAAAAGTATAATTATTTTTATAAAGTAAATTTAAGCGTTTTTTTGTGTTTTCAAGTCCAATACCAGATGCTTCTTCTCTTGTTTCTTTTAAATGATTGCTATTTTCTATTTCAAAAAATAAATTTTTATCATTAAAAGAAAGGGAAATGTGTATAAAAGATTCTGATTTATAACTAACACCATGTTTAAAAGCGTTTTCTAATAACGATGTAAACAACAATGGAGGAATAGATTTTTCAGGTATAATGGATGGTATTTCTACGTTAATTTTTACTTTATCGCTAAATCTAAGTCGCATAAGTTCAATATAGCTCTTAATAAATTCAACTTCTTTTTTAATAGGTGTTTTTTTCCCTTCAGATTCATATAATAAATGGCGCATTAAGTTTGATAGCTTAATAATAGCGCTTTTTGCCTCTTCAGAATCAATATCAACCAAAGCGTGAATATTGTTAAGCGTATTCATAAAAAAGTGCGGACTCACCTGATTTTTTAAAAATGCTAATTGATTTTGTATATTTTCTTTTTGAAGTTTAAATTTTTCTTGCTCTAAACTAGACCAACGCATAGAAATTTGTAAACCAGTATCAAAACCAACTAATAAAATTGCTAAAATTAAAAAGTTTATTGTAGCTGGAATTTGTTGTGGATTACGGTTTGAAAGTCCTTTTTCTGGAAAATTTTCTGATGGATTAATACCTTCTATATTTTCTTCTGGTCTCATTCCTGGTGGGTTTCCTCCTGGTCTTAAAGTTGGTGGATTTCTGTTAAAATCTCTTGGAGGTGGAATTAATAAGTTCTTTTGTTCAACAGTATTTGGCTGCGGTCTTGTTTGTTCTGGTCCGTTATTAAAAAAATGAATTCCTACTACTAAAATTAGTATTATTGTTATAGAGCTTAAAAAATACTGAACCTTTTTACCCTTAAAAAATAATTTTGGTAACAAAACAAATCTATTCAGTAAAAACAATGCCAATAAAGGTAAAAAGTTTAACCAAACGGTTATTACTTTTGGCCATTCTATTTGGTCTTCAAACCTTCCAAACAATAAGGGAGATGCAAATAATAATGCCCAAAACGAAATAATTAATAAGGGCTCAAAAAAGTTAAAATTGTAATTTTTTTTCACTAATCTCAATTTTTTATATGAAGTTTATTAAATAAATACCTTTGCTTATACTCTTATATGTTGAAATATAAGCAAAGGTATTAAAACTAAATTAGTTTAAATAGGATGAAACAGCGCTTGCTCTACTTGTAGCATGCGATTTTAAAATAGATATTGCCGATGAAAAATCACTTGTGCTTTCTAAAAACGTATATCCACTAATTTCTGATGTAGCATAAGGCTCAATTAATGCAGCGTATTTTGTGTATAAAGCTTGCATTTCTGTAGCATTAAAATAAAGGTCAGCAGCATTTTTTACATAAGTGTTATATTTTGCCTTGTACTCGGTATCAGCATATAAATATGAAATTAACGGCCAGGTTCCACTAATGTTGGAAAAATTTAAGTTTAAAGCACCTAATCCATTTCCTGTTTGTAATGCTTCATTGTTATCCCAAGGAATCCATGTTAATTTATTGTTTTCTGGGTTATTGTATAAAAAATAATTGTGTGGCATTCTACCATAGGTATCCCAGTTTTGAATAACAGTGTTTACTGCCAAATAATTTAGATAGGAGTCTACATCAAAAATTTCTTCTAAATTTGTTCTCCAAGTAGCTGGACTTGATGTTCTGGTGGTTGAATGTAAAGCTGTAAACAATGCTTTAATATCTGACCAATCTGCTTCATCTTCGTTTGTTTTTTTCTCAAAACCATCTTCATCAAAAGTTCCATAAGCAAAATCAGCTCCGTCATCTTCTGGTTTGTATAAATTACCACTATCACTAATAAATTGAGTTTCAATTACTGTGTCATCTACTTCTTCTACTAAAGTGTACAATCCAAAATAAACTGGTCCACTTCCAGAATCTACATATACTGTATAAAAAGCAGTGTGAGACATTGCAAGGCCTGCGCTTTTAAACACGTCTGCACCTACTTTTTCTCTAATAAAAGATTCATCGTTATAATTATTTTTTAAACTTAATTTTTTGAAACCATAAAAACGTTGATTTTTAATTTGAGGATAATCATCTTCATATTCATCAAAATCTAGTTTAAAAGATAGTTTCATAATTCCACTTTGCCAGGTTGATTTTAAGCTAGAATTTCCTTTAAATCGGATACCAACTTTATACCATTCTATGCCGTTATAAAAAACTTCTGCAGGAACCATAATAGGATCGTCATCGGAAAAAGTAGTTGCTGAAGAGTTATTGCTTGAACTTCCAAATGTTCCGTACATAGATTTCATATCGGCTAGCATACTACTCCAATTTGTAGAGGAAACAACTATATCTAATCTTTTTACAGCAGTATCATCAAAAACCTCATCAAAATTTGGATCAGCATCACTACTGTGGGTTTCAGTAGTCCAATCTGTTGCTACAAAATCATCATCAAGTGTTGTTTCATCTGCAGTTGAATCATCAGAATCTGAACTAGAATCATCATTAGAACAATTAACAAACATAAAACTTGTTAATGTGATAAATAGGGTTAGAAATTTATAATTAAATTTTTTCATAAGTTATTGTTTAAATTATTGTTTAGATAATACAAAGCAACTTTTTTTAGTGGTTTTTAAAAAAATGAATCAACCAATTGACACATTTTATCTACGAAACAGTTTTATTAGAGCATGTGTATTTTGGGTTTTATAATTAAAAAAGGGTGTTTTAATTTTAAACACCCTTTTTTAATTACTATTCTATTTTAATTTACTGTTGTTGTTTTGCTTGCTATTGTAAAACTTTTATACAAAGTTCCAGAGGAGTAGGTGCCGTTTTCATAAACGCCATCTGTTAGTGTTCCTGTTGAAGATCCTCCTAAATAAACCTTATAAGTTGATCCGTTTTTTAGTTCTGAAGATGAGAACACTATGGATTTGTAGGTTTTTGAAGGTTTAAATGTTAGTATGTTTTCTCCTGAACTATCTTCAATATGAAATAAATTACCTGCTGATTGTGCTGATGTTAATTTTATAAGTAAAGAATATTGGCTTGATGAAGTACTACCTGCAGCATCCATACTAGAAGCATAACCTGTTGCTACTAAAAATCCTCCATTTAATTTAAATGTACCATCATAATCTATTGGACTATTATTTTGCGCTGTTGGTCCGTTTACAATTACAGTACCATCAGTCATAGTTATATTTCCATTTGAATCTAACCCATCACCTGCAGCAGTTATTACTATATAACCTCCGTTTATGTATAAATAATTGCTGGTGTTTCCGGCTGCATTTATAGCATCATCACTCGAGTTTATGTTAATTTCACCATTGTTTATTGTAATAGTTGGACTTTCAATTCCTTCAACAGCAGCTGTTATATTAATATCTCCATCATTAATTTCAATTGAATTATCAGAATGAATTGCATCATCACCAGTAGCTAATGAAAATGTTCCTGTGTTTATGGTTATGTCTGATGATGAGTGTATGTTATCATCAGAAGAATTAATACTAAATATACCATCTTCAATTAAAATATCAGCATCAGATTTTAATCCTTTAGCAGAATCAGTAGAACTTAAGTAGCTATTGCTTCCTCCACCTGTTTTAATGGTAAAGTTTCCATAAGTAACCTCTAAGTTAGAAACTGCTGTAATTCCATCGCCAGTAGCGGTAATATTGAACGTTCCAGATTTAATTTGAATCCATCCACCATTTACAGCTTCATCGTTGTCTGATTTTATTCCGTCACCTGTTGAGCTTATTGTAATAGTACTATTTTCTATGGCTAAATAGTCTTTTCCTCTAATACCATCATCAGCGGCAGTTATGTTTATGGTTCCGCCTGCAATTACTAAACCATCTTTACTTGCTAAACCGTCGTTATATTTAGCGTTAATGGTAAGTGTTCCTTCTCCGTAAATTGTTAAATCGTCATCACTAAAAAGGGTTGCATTTGGTTCGTCTTCATCATTTTCAAAAACATAATTAATAGAATCTGTTAAGTAGTTAATTGTATTTTCGGCTAATATAACAATGGTTTTTTTAGCATTTGAAATATATAAAGGAGAGCTACTTGTGTTGGTTACATTAATTCCGTTTAAAATAAGTCTAACAGTTTCTTTGTCATCAGTATCTACAATTATTTGTCCATCGTTTAAGGTTCCAGTAATTTCATAATTACCTGAAGAAGTAATGGTTACTGTGGTGCCTGAGACAGTTGCTCCATCTCCATCAACAGTTATTGAAGATCCGTTTAATGTTATTTTAACTACAGAACTACTATCCCAAACATAATCATCTGTTTCTTCGTGGGTTTCACCAAAAGTGAAAGTTGTTGTGTCGTCATCATCATCATCATCATTATCAATTGATGTTGTGTTTTCTGAATCAATTGTTACATCGTCATCATCATCACTAGAGCAGTTTACAAATAATAAAGTTGTTGCTATTAATACTATTATTAGTGGGGTAAATTTAAAGTTCATAATTTTTTTCATTTTTGATTTTAATTTTGATGCAAAACTCTGGGTTTCATTCGGTTCTTTAAAATACAATCAATTAATTGAAGTATTTTTTCTACGGAATTGCATTTTTGTACTACGTATTGTTTATAAAAAAAAGGATGTTCCCGTTATAAACACCCTTTTTTCGCATATTTAATTAACTCAAATATTTTTAATTCTTGAAAGTGTATTTGTACTTAAGTCCAATTACTTTTAAGATATCTGGATTTGTTGTATTTAATTCTTTTTCAAATTGATAGTATACATTTATTTTACCATATTTTTTTAAATCGTAATCAGTTCCAATAGCTAATCGGTATTTATCAAAACCGTTTTCTTCATTTTTTTCGAAGTGATTAAATAGTTCGGCAGAAACTTCAGGGTCTAATTTCCAGCCTTTAATATTGTAACCTAAAGATGTTTTAAATCGGATATGTTGATTGGCATAATCACCTTCAGAATCATCTACTCCCAATTCGTTTTTATTTTGATATCTAATTCTGTATTTTAAAGAAAACTGGTCTATTTTATGTTTGTAAGCTGCATCAAACTGAAATCTAAAATGATTTTCATATCCTTGAATATTCCCTTCAGTATCATTTTGTTTAATAAATCTGGCGGCAGCACCTATAGATAGGTTTTTTGTAAGTTCATATTCTGTGCCTATTTCGGTAAAATACTCATCTATTTTTGCTAGGTCATCTTTTAATCTAAGTGATTCTTCAAGTGCAAAACTTAATTTTTTGTTTAATTTATATTCTAATGCAATAGTAGACCAGGCACCAAAATCTTTATCACTTTGTGAATAAGCTTTAGATGATAGCGCAATTATAATTAATAAAAAAGGTACTAGTTTAATTTTTAAAGTTTTCATAATATGCTAGTTAAATTTTGCTGTTAAAATAATAGATAGTAATTTTTGAGGTGTTTTTTTTAAGATCTATATCACCAATAGAAACGCGGTTAATTGTTAAGCCAGTTTTTGTTTCTAAATCTAATTTTAAGAAGTTATAATTTTCAGGTTTAATATTTTCTAAATTTCCATAAACTATGTTTTTTGAAACCTCGTTTTTTAAATACCAAAATTTTTCTATAATTGTTAAAACAAAAATAATAAGTGTATTTGCAAGCACAATTTCAGAATAACTCATTTTTTTGTTAGCTAATGAGTTAATAACAGAGATACCAATAACTACAAATAAATAGGTCATTTCTTTTATTGGAATGGTATCTGTTCGGTATCTAATAATACCAAAAATGGCAAATAACCCTAATGCCATACCTATATCTAAATTGTATTTTTTTAGGGTAAAGCATAAAAAGAATACTATTAAACTTATCATATAATAGGTAAATAAATAGTCTTTTCTTTTAGAGTTTTTATAATATAAAAACCTAATAATAATGGTTAGGAAAAAGATGTTAATACAAAATCTAAAAATCATTTTGTAAAAATCATCATCAAAAAAGGGGATGTCTAAAAATTCCATATAGATGTGTTAATTATTTGACAACAAAAAAATAACTTAAACTTAAGTTTGAAAAAAGAAATCAATGAAATGAGCTTTTTTATCTACCAAATAAAAAAAACCCCACATAGTTATATGTGGGGATTCTTAACCAAACTTTAACTTAACTTTTAATTAATATTTTTAACTAACCTTATGTAGTTATAATATTGTTCTGTGTATTTACATGTGTTAGTTCACCAATTTATTCAGTTTCAAATTTTACAGTTCTAATTCGGTGTCTGAAGATATATCTGATGAACAATTATTATCACTATTACAATTGGTAATTCCAATTAATAAAAAAATAATTAAATTAATTATAATTAAAATTTTTGTTGTTTTCATGATAATTAGGTTTTGGGGTTGACTATTTTTTTATTTTGAAGGTCTTTCGCTAGCTTTCTTTTTTAAAAAAGCAGTGTATAACTTTTGTTGATCAGCAGTTAAAACAGCTTTAACTTTTGTTTCAAAATCACTCTTTAAAGCTTCCATTTCTTCTCTTTCTGGTCTTCCGCCTTCCATAGCACTTTCTACTTCTTCAAAATGAGCTGTGTATAAATCTAATACAGTTTCTTGTTGCTCTTCTGTTAATAAAATTTCTTTTGCAAGATCTGTTACCATAGTTTTAATTTCTTTTGCAGTTGGAGCAGCTGGAGGACCTTGTTGACCTCCTTGTTGACCTTGTCCACCTCTTTGTTGACCACAAGCAGTGGTTGTTATAACTAGAGCTATTGCTATTAAATTCCAAACTTTTTTCATAATTACGTTGTTTTTATTATTGTTAATATTAATTCGTAGTCCAAAGGAATGATTGTTTTTGCTATCTAAAAACTATAATCAACCAACTATTCTATTTCATCTACCAAATTGTAATGCTAATCGACTTTGAAGTTTAACTATTGTTGAATAGCTTAAAATTTACAGATTAAATTTATTGTGATAATGTGATGTAAAAAAAGCCGATCATTAGATAATGACCGACTTTTTTAATTTAATCTAAACAAACAATATTATTCTAATTTATGATACAGGCCACGTGTTAAATGGCTGTTTTTCAAATTGCATTGTTCCATCCTCACCTTTAAAAATGTTTATCCAAACGTTCCAATTTTCGTTATCAGTTTCAGGATAATCCAATCTATAATGACTACATCTGCTTTCAGTTCTCATAATAGATGCTTTTAATTTCATTTCGGCAGTAACAATCATATTTGCAGTTTCATGTACTAATCGTAATTCGTGAAAGTTTTTAGCTCTAAGCATAGGTATGTGATGATCTCTTAATTCTTCAACATATGCTAAGGCACCTTTTAGTAAGTTTTCTTTTTTTATGTAAATAATAAAATTAGGAATCATAATACCCTGCAATGTTTGTGTAACCCAAGCTGCGCTAAAGCCAGCTTCTCTTTTTAAAGGTGCTAAAATTTCTTCTTTTATTTCATTTATTTTGTTTGTTGAAATAGCAACTGTTTTAACAGTTTTACTATATTCAGCTGCAGCTTTACCTGCAACGGCTCCTTGTACTGCAGAACCCGCTAAGGAAGAACCGATTTGTGTATAAATTGCTCCAGACATATACGATCCTAAAGCGTCGCCAGCTGCAAATAATCCAGGAATAGTAGATTCACATTGATCATTAATTGGTACCAAACCTTCAGCTTTATGAATTGCCATTCCTGCGGATGAACCTCCAACTATAGAGCCTCCCATTCCTGGAGGGCCATCACCATCTTTAGGATGGTCGCCTTTTGGTCCATTTCCATCTTTTGGAGGTCTTCCTCCACCTGGTTTATCTCCATCTTTTGATCCTGGTGGTTTAGTGTCTTTTCTACTAAACTCCTCAAGTACGGTTGGTCCGCCAGTTACACTACTTGATTCACCAGAGCCTGGAGGTCCCATTTTTAATGGAGAACCTTGTACATAAGCAACATAATTCATGTCAACACCTAAATCATGGTGAACTTCAATACTTGTTGTACTTGGCTTTTGCTCAAACATATTTCCCCAACCATCATAACAAGCTGCTGCATTTGTTGCTTTACCAGGATGTCCATCATTCCATTCTTTACCTGTTACTTTAGCACCAATATTATATGCCATTATTGTACCGTCATGCGTTAAATCGCAAATAGGGAATCCGTTTGGTTTAAAACCTCCAGCACCTGTACAAAGAATAACACTTTTTGCTTCGTAAAAAATTATTTTTTCTGCGTCTAAACTAAATCCTGCTGCACCAACAATTTTATCGTCTTCCTTTATTAAATGTGTAATCATTACACGTTCTTGTAACGGAATATTTCTGTCGTTTATTGGTTTGCTGAAGCTTTTGTTGTATAAAGACGATTCGAAAAAGCCCCATTCTTTTAGCTCATTTACACGCGCTAAAGAATGTTCTGCCATTTGTTTTGTGTATACATTATTGTTTGATCCTATAGCGGAACGAGAAACTGTTGCTACAAACTCATCAATACTTAATTTTTCTTTTGTTGGATCATAGGTAAAAATTCCTTTTGCAAATGGTGTTTGACCAGATGAACCTAATCTTCCTTTGGAAACCATTAAAACTTTTGCCCCAGCGTCATGTGCTTTTACTGCTGCAAATAAACCAGCCATTCCACCACCTATAACAAGTACATCGGTTTTTATTTTATCAAAATTTAATGAATCAACATCCACTTCAGGATTGTTTAAAGCCCAATCTGTTGGCAAACCCATAGCGGCAATTGCAGCAAAACTGGCTGCTCCTCCGGCTAAGGTTATAAATTTTCTTCGAGACATATTATTCATTGTTTCTTTCATTTTTTTGAAGTTTTAAATACATATGTTTTCATTAAAAAATAGATTCCACTTGCTACAGCAAGTATGTAAAATATTGAAAAATGATTGTTGCTATGTCTGCCTATATTAATTACGTGCCAAGTTGCGGTAATAATAAAAAGCATTGTTAAATAACCATGTAGGTATCTCCAGGTTTTGTATTTTAAATGAAGTTTAAATCTAAAAAACGATGTAATTAATACTATTACCATACTAACATAAGCTATTAAACCTAAAATTATTCCTAAGCTATTAAAGCTTGTTATTATTTTTAAAAATGCATCTGTAGCGGTTACACCATTATCAAAAAGTTTTGGAACTACTAAGAAAAATGGGTGTAAAAGTAATATTGATATAAATAAATAGCCTATAAATTTATGCACCTTTAGTACATTTACCATTCTAATATCTTTTACCAAATCTTTATTTGTTCTGGCTAAAAAGAATTGAGATAGCAATAAAGAGAATCCTAAAATTGTTAGTATTGATAGTGCTTCAAAAAGATTGTCTCTTCTTGGAGCATCGCTTAAACTGTACAGAACTATTGGCACTAATATAAATACAATAGCCAATGGTATTAACTTTAATATGTAGTTTCTTTTTTTCATAATTAACCCCATGATACAATTACTGGTATAGATTTTTCTGGAGAAATTGTTATAGCGTCAACAGGACAATACATGCGACATAAATGGCATATTTGACAGTCTTCCGGGTATAAAATCTCCGCTTTTTTTGTATTAGAATTTAATCTAATTACATCTGTAGGACAGCTTTTTATGCACTCTTCGCAACCTATGCAGCCATTAATACTTTCTATAGACATAACGTTTTGATTTTAACTTTTAATTCTTTTATGAAACAAAGAAACGTTACTTATAGTTGGAAATAAAAGGTAATCGACAAACAGCTGAATTGAATCAACAGAATGGGATATTTTATTGGTTGGTATTATTTAAATAAGAAAAATTATGAACTGAAGAGTTGAATTCCGTTTATAAAAAAGGAGGTTTTATTTAATTTTTCACTAAGTTTTAGTTTTGTAAGAGATCAAAAAAAAACCGAATTTATAATTCGGTTTTAGGTGATTCATCAATTATTCCAATTTTTTTAGCTCTGGTTTCCCAGCTTTTTCGGGCAAGTAGTTGTAGGTCTTCAACATTATCACTTTCATCCATAATTTCTAAGCCTAGTAATGTTTCAATTACATCTTCCATAGTAACAATTCCGCTAGTAGTACCATATTCATCTACAACTAATGCAATATGTTCTTTTTTTGAAATAAATTTTTCAAAAAGGCTAGGAATAGGAATAGTTCTATTGGTAATTATTAGTTCTCTTTTTATTTCTGATAGCTTCTTATTACCATTACCATTAATAATTTCTTCCATTACCTCATCCTTTAAAATGTAGCCAGTAATATTGTCGGAATTTTTTTTGTAAATAGGAATTCTAGAAAAGCGTAATTTAGGATGTTCATCAAAAAAAGATTGTACTGTAGTATCTTCAGAAGCTCTTGTCATAACCGTTCTTGGGGTCATAACATCCTTAACTTGAACTTGTTTAAAGGTTAATAAGTTTTTAATAATAGCACTTTCGTTTTTTTCAAAAACACCATCTTCATGCGCCATGTCTGTCATTGCATGAAAATCTTCTCGGCTTAAAATGGAACCATGAGTTGCACCACCACCAATAAGTTTAGTTGTAAGTTGTAAAAGCCATAAAATACCTGTGTACTTTAAAATTGCAATTAGTGGAACTAAAGAATTTGCTGTAAACCCGGCTAATTCTTTCCAATATTTAGCACCAATAGTTTTAGGGATAATTTCAGAAAGCACTAAAATTAATACAGTCATTATTGAAGAAATTATTCCAACGGTGTTAATTCCTAAAAAGTTAATTTTAAAGTCAAGTGTTTCTGCCTGAACCCCAACCATAATGGCTCCCACTGTATGTGCCATAGTGTTTATTGATAAAATTGCAATAAGGGGTTTATCTACATCTTTTTTTAATTCTTCAAGAATAAAAGCAAATTTTTTACCCTCTTGTTTTTTTATATTTATAAATGTTGGAGATATGCTTAATAGAACAGCTTCTAATATAGAGCATAAAAATGAAAAGAAAATAGCGGCAACCGCATAAAATATTAATAATGACATTTTTATAAAGTTTGAGCAAATTTATACAATAAAAATTCAATTTAGCAATAAAAAAAAGGACACCTTTTAAAAAGCGCCCTTTTTTATAAACTATTTTAGCATAGTAGAAGTTAATGCTAAAATTTAACTGTTTGTTCTTTTTTAATAATTAAAATGTTTTAAAAAGAATAATTTAAACCAAACATCCAATAGGTTTGTAGTTTGTTATCTATGTTGTTAAATGTTGCAGCTGAATCATCAACCAATGCATAATTTAAAGCTTCTTGTTTGTTTTTTCTTAATCCTAAGTCAAAACCAACACCAATACTTTTCCATAATGTGTAACCAAAAGAGTTTGTCCAAGTCCAGTTAGAGTAATCGGCACTTTTATAACTTTGAAAAGCAGAAAGGTTGGTTTTAAAGTTTACGGCGCCTAATTTTTTGGTATAATCAGCAACTATTTTTGCACCTAAAGAAGACTCGTAAGTACTTGCTCCTTTGCTAAAAACAAAGTTATAGTTTAATGGGTGTACTACAACCACTAAATCAGCAATAGGAGTCCAAGTAGATCCAACACCAAGATCTAAATAACCTGGATCGTTAAAATTGCTTAAGATTGTTGTTTTATATTCACCTAAGGCTGAAATAGCCAATTGGTTACTTAATTTACGACCATACAAAGAGGTAATGCTAAAAACATCGTTTGCTTCTTGAAAGTCGGAGTCATCTGTTGGATCATTTTTATCGTCTATTTTTACCCAACTTAAATTAACATTAGCTGAATTTCTCCAAAAATATTTATCTTCTAAAAGGTTAGCATAAGCATTTACGGTAAAACCGATATTTCCTGCAGATGAGTTTGGTTTAGCTTTAGAATACCAGTTGTCAAAACCAGATAAACTACCACCAATGGTACCAAATGCTCCTTTTTTCCATCCTGGTAAAGCATTAATTTTACCTTCAATAGATTTTACCTTAGTTTGCAAAGCAGCAATAGAATCTTTTTTTGGTCCTAATTCTGCTTTTAATTCTTCTAGTGTTTGTGCATGTGTTAAGGAAATACCTAACAGAAATACTGTGAGTAAAACTACTTTTTTCATATTATATTTATTTTAGGTTAAATTAGTTTCTTAATTATAAGACTATAATTTTGTGAAAAAGTCACAAAAAAAACTATTTTTTTCTTTTAAAAAGGGGAACTGTTGAGCAAGCTTCGCCAAACATTATTGATTTTACAATAGGTTGTAATTTTTCAATTAGTTGAATATAAGCGGTTTCTGGAATTGGTTTATGTGCGCAACCTTTAATAATAACGGGTTTATCTAAAAATTCTTCAATGTTTATGTTTGTAATAATTTCTTGAAAAATTGAAGTTTCTAATTCTTTTAAGTTTCCAATAACAATTTTTTTTGCAATTGGATTAAGGTAGGTTGCAATAAGCATATATGCCCAAGATGGGATTATAGCATCTGATGAACACGTTAAAGCAACATAATGGTTTTGATATTTACTCCAATCGTGGTTTTTTAAATACTCACGAAAATCTGATTCCTTTAAAATTAATTCGTGAAATAGCCAGTTTTTTATATCAATAACAGTTCTTTCACCTTTAGGATAAAAATCTTCAAGGTTTATTGTTTTTAAGTCGCTGTTAGCAACCCTATTTACAATTTCATCTGCCATTTATAAAAAACCAAGTTCTAATTTTGCTTCTTCGCTCATCATATCTTGTGTCCACATTGGATCAAAAGTAATTTCCACTTCAGCATTATTAACTTCCTCTAGTGTTTTTACTTTTTCTTCAACTTCAATAGGTAATGTTTCAGCCACAGGGCAGTTTGGTGAAGTTAAGGTCATTAATATTTTTACATCGTTGTTTTCATTTACAAAAACATCATAAATTAAACCCAATTCAAAAATATCAACTGGTATTTCAGGATCATAAATAGTTTTTAATTTTTCTACTATTTTATCGCCTAAATCTGCTACGCGTTCAGTATTCATTGTATAAGCCTTTCTTTATATTCATTCTAAATAAGTGCAAATATACATGAATTAACTTAATTTCGACTGAAAAGCTAAGGCATACAGTTTAATTTGTTTAATCATTGAAACCAAACCGTTTGCTCTGGTTGGAGATAAATGTTCTTTTAAGCCAATTTCATCAACAAAATATAAATCGGCATCTAAAATATCTTGTGGTTTTTGATTGTTAAAAACGCGTAATAAAAGTGCTACAATTCCTTTGGTTAAAATAGCATCGCTATCTGCTGTAAACCTAAGATTATTTCCTTCAATTTCAGAATGTAACCAAACTTTAGATTGGCATCCAACAATTAAATTTTCATCTTTTTTAAAGTTTTCATCAATTAACGGAAGCGATTTTCCAATTTCAATAATATATTCATAACGTTCCATCCAATCTTCAAACATTGAAAACTCGTCTATAATTTCTTCTTGTATTTCTTTGATAGTCATTTTTTAAACTTATTTTTGCAAAATTAATCACATCTACTGTTTAAAAAAAATTTAAACAGAAATAATACCATTTAAAGGTGTGAAAAGAAAATTAAAAATATGAGTAAATTATTAATTGTAGGTACTGTTGCATTTGATGCTATTGAAACTCCGTTTGGAAAAACAGATAAAATTTTAGGTGGTGCAGCTACGTATATTTCATTATCAGCATCGCAATTTGGTGTGGAATCAGGTATTGTTTCTGTAATTGGAGGTGATTTTCCAAAAGAATATCTTCAAAAATTGAATGAAAGAAATATTAATACCGAAGGTATTGAAATTGTTGAGGATGGAAAAACATTTTTTTGGAAAGGTAAATATCATAACGATTTAAATTCTAGAGATACATTAATTACAGATTTAAATGTATTGGCAGATTTTAATCCGGTTGTACCTGAAAAATTTATGCAGCCAGATTTTTTAATGTTGGGAAATTTACATCCTTCAGTGCAAATGGCTGTAATTAATCAAATTCCAGAGCGTCCAAAATTAGTAGTTTTAGATACTATGAATTTTTGGATGGATAATACTTGGAATGAATTAATGGAAGTAATTGCAAAAATTGATGTAATAACTATTAATGATGAAGAAGCTAGACAATTATCTGGCGAATATTCTTTAGTAAAAGCAGCCCAAAAAATTTATGAAATGGGTCCAAAATATGTGGTTATTAAAAAAGGTGAGCACGGCGCTTTATTGTTTCATAAAGATCAAGTATTTTTTGCACCAGCATTACCATTAGAAGAAGTTTTTGATCCAACAGGAGCAGGAGATACTTTTGCAGGTGGATTTATTGGCCATATGGCAAAAACCGAAGATATTTCTTTTGAAAATATGAAAAGAGGTGTAATTGCTGGATCAAATTTAGCATCGTTTTGCGTTGAGAAATTTGGAACCGAACGAATGGAAAATTTAACTCATGATGAAATTCAAGAGCGATTGTTACAATTTAAATTATTAACTCAGTTTGAAATTGAGTTAGGATAAGACTGAATTCCGCACGCGTGCGGAATTTTTTATTTAAAAAACTACTATATTAAAATTACAATTATGAGCGACGCTATTAAGCACGAATGTGGAATTGCAATGGTTAGGTTATTAAAACCATTACAGTATTATAAAGATAAATATGGTTCTGCTTTTTACGGTTTAAATAAAATGTATTTGCTTATGGAAAAGCAACATAACCGTGGTCAAGATGGAGCTGGTTTGGCTAGTATTAAGTTTAATGTTGCCCCTGGAACACGTTATATTAGCAGAGTTCGTTCAAATGCAGATCAGCCAATTCAAGATATTTTTGCTCAAATTAATGGAAGATTAAATGCGTTAAACGAAGAATTTCCAGAAAAAACAGAAGATGTTAAATGGCAATTAAACAATGCACCTTATATTGGAAATTTATATTTAGGACACGTACGTTACGGAACTTTTGGTAAAAATAGTATAGAAAGTGTGCATCCGTTTTTACGCCAAAGTAATTGGATGCATAAAAGTTTAATTGTTGCCGGAAACTTTAATATGACCAACTCTAAAAGGTTGTTTAATGATTTGGTTGAAATTGGTCAGCATCCCAAAGAAATGACAGATACCGTTACGGTAATGGAAAAAATAGGTCATTTTATTGATGATGAAGTAGCTAAATTGTATAAAAGAATTAAAGAAGAACGTGGTGTAAATAAAAAAGAAGCTTCTCCATTAATTGAAGAACTTATTAATATTAAAAAAATATTAAAACGTTCAGCAAAAAACTGGGATGGAGGTTATGCAATGGCTGGTATGTTAGGTCATGGAGATTCGTTTGTTTTACGCGATCCTGCCGGAATTAGACCTGCGTTTTATTATAAAGATGATGAAGTAGTTGTAGTAGCTTCAGAGCGTCCTGTTATTCAAACAGTATTTAATGTACAATTAAAAGATGTTAAGGAAATTGATCCAGGTTGTGCTTTAATTATAAAGCGAAATGGAAAAATTACTATGAATAAAATTTTAGAACCTGTAGAGAAAAAATCGTGTTCTTTTGAACGTATTTATTTTTCTAGAGGTAGTGATGCCGATATTTATAAAGAACGTAAAAATTTAGGAAAATTAGTGTTTCCTGAAATTCTTAAGAAAATTAATAAAGACCTTAAAAATACCGTTTTTTCATTTATTCCAAATACAGCAGAAACATCTTTTTATGGAATGCGTGAAGCCGCAGAAGATTTTTTAAATCTTCAAAAAACAAAAGCTATTTTAAGTGGTAAAAAAGAATTATCAGCAGAAAATGTTACACAAATTTTAGCGCAAAGACCACGTGTTGAGAAATTAGCTATTAAAGATGCAAAACTAAGAACTTTTATTGCTGATGATAACAGTAGAGACGATTTAGTAGCGCACGTTTATGATGTTACCTATGGAATTGTAAAGCCAAATGATAATTTAGTAGTTATTGATGATAGTATTGTGCGTGGAACTACTTTGAAAAAAAGTATTATTAAAATTTTAGACAGGTTACATCCTAAAAAAATAATTATTGTTTCATCAGCACCTCAAATACGTTACCCAGATTGTTATGGAATTGATATGGCACGTATGGGCGATTTTATTGCTTTTAGAGCAGCGTTAGAATTATTAAAAGACACCAATCAGTACCATGTTGTTGAAGAAGTGTATAACCGTTGTAAAATTATGCAACCATTGGAAGATGTTCAAATTTATAACGCGGTAAAAGACATTTATGCTCCGTTTACAAACGAGCAAATTTCCGATAAGATAGCCGAAATGTTAAAAACACCTGAAATAAATGCAGAGGTTGAAATTGTTTTCCAAACGGTAGAAAATTTACATATTGCTTGTCCAAATCATTTGGGAGATTGGTATTTTACTGGAGATTATCCAACACCAGGAGGAAATAGAGTTGTAAACGATTCGTTTATTAATTTTTATGAAGGAAATAAAGGAAGAGCTTATTAAATAAGAATTTACACATGTTTTATAAAACCTAACAGATTATTAAAACCTGTTAGGTTTTAATAATTAAAGGCACAATGTGTTTTTGGTTGTTAAAACTTATTTTTTGTTATGTACTAAAATCCGTATTTTTAAATTAGTATTAATTACTCAATGTTTTGAAAGATATCCTGCTGATTACGCCACCTTTTACCCAATTAAATACGCCTTATCCGGCAACTATGTATTTGAAAGGTTTTTTGAATACTAAGAATATATCTTCCTATCAAACTGATTTAGGTATTGAGGTAATTTTAGCACTTTTTTCTAAAAATAAACTGCAAAAAGTATTCGAATTTGCGGCTAAAAACAATAGGATTTACTCTGAGAATGCACAAAAAATTTATGGCTTTCAGCATAAATATGTAACAATAATAAATGGTGTAATTCAATTTCTTCAAGGTAAAAATCAAACATTTGCACGACAGATTTGCTCTAAAAACTTTCTTCCAAAAGCATCAAGGTTT
>NZ_JBFHHX010000061.1:0-18431 GCF_041596795.1 Lutibacter sp. | reverse complement strand
CTACAGGTAAACTCCCAAATTTCAAGTACATCTTCTGCGGGTAAATAATAAGGATCGTATTTTTTATTATCAGAAACCATTAATAACATATTGTGTTCTTCTAATTTTTTAAAAACACGTTTATACACCATTCCTTCGCTTTTAGAAAGTACAATGTAGGTTCTACCGTTTTTAATATCTCTAATATCTTCAATAAATTTTGCTACAATATAAGAGCCACTTTTTACAGGTAACATAGAATCGCCTTTTATTGGAAAAGCTCTGTGTGTGCCAGTAGGTAAAAAAGGTAATTTAATTTTTGCTAAATGCTCAATATATTCCGGATCTGCATAGCCTTGTAAATAGCCTGCAGAAGCTTCAATAGGTACAATTTCTATTAAATCTTCATCGGCTCCATTAATAGTAATAGGAAATAAAATGCGTCTGTTTCCAACTTCAATAAACGAAGCGTCTTTAGCACTTGATAAGTTGTTTTTTATTAAAATATCTATAGGAATATTAAAATAATCCGATAGTTGAACTAAAAAATCAATAGGCGGAATAGCTCTGTTTTCTTCATAAGAACTTATTCTTGAACGCGATACTTTTAAGTCTTCTGCAAACTGTTCTTGAGTTAAACCCTTTAAGGTTCTAATGTGTTTAATATTGTTAGAAAGAAAATTCATAATGATAAAATTGTGAGCAATAACTGCTAATATTTTGAGCTAATTTAGCAAAATAAATAATACGGAAAAATATTTAGGCAAAAAATGTATTTAAATACACATACATATTATAGTTTACGTTATGGAACAATAAGTCCGGAAGCCTTGCTACAACTGCTAAAACAAATTGGAGCAACAGCTTTTGCGTTAACGGATATTAATAGTACTTCTGCGCATTTAGATATTGTGCGTTTGGCTAAAAAATACGCAATAAAACCAATTTTGGGTATAGATTTTAGAAACGGAGCGCAACAAGAATTTGTAATTTTAGCAAAAAATAACAAAGGGTTAGAGCAACTTAATTTGTATTTATCTGATTTGTTGCATTTAGATAAATTACATATTCCAAAAAGGGCAAAATACATTTCTAATACATTTGTTATTTATCCGTTTCAAACTACGGTTTTTGAGTTGAAGGAAAACGAATTTATTGGTGTAAAACCATCAGATTTAAATTATTTAAAATTTTCAGATTGGCGATTTCAACAAGAAAAATTGGTAGTGTTAAAAACGGTATCCTTTCAGCATAAAAAAGGATTTAACACGCATAGGTTATTGCGCGCTATTGATACTAATACGCTGTTAAGTAAATTGCCAAAAACAGAACAAGGTGCAGAAACCGATATTGCTGTACCTGTTGATGTTTTAAAAGAATTGTATGCGGAATTTCCTCAAATTATTGCAAATACTCAAAAAATTATAGAAGCCTGTTCTATACATTTCGATTTTTTAAATACTGTTCCAAAAAACCAAAACACATATACCAATAATAAAGAGTTAGATATAAAATTACTCCGAAAACTAGCATACGAAGGCTTAAATTATAGGTATAAAAAAATAGGAAAACGGGTATTTACACGATTAGAAAAGGAGTTGGAAATTATTCAGCAAAAACAATTTGTATCGTACTTTTTAATTAATTGGAAAATTTTAAAATATGCACGAAGCAAACAGTATTATTATGTAGGCAGAGGAAGCGGTGCCAACAGTATTGTGGCGTATTTATTACGAATTACCGATGTAGATCCTATTGAACTAGATTTATATTTTGAACGTTTTATTAATTTATACCGTACCAATCCGCCCGATTTTGACTTGGATTTTTCGTGGAGAGATAGAGATGATATTATGAACTTTATTTTTTCCAGATTTAAAAACACCTCGTTAATAGCAGTGTATAATACCTTTAAATACAAAGCTTCGGTACGTGAATTGGGTAAAGTTTTTGGGCTTCCAAAAGAAGAGATAGATAAGTTAACTACATATCAATACAACCCAAATACGTTAGATAATTTATCTAAATTAGTATTAATTTACAGTAAATACATTCAGGGTTTTCCTAATTATTTGGGTATTCATCCGGGTGGTATTTTAATTTCAGAAAAACCAATTAATTATTACACAGCAACATATTTACCACCTAAAGGATTTTCAACTGCTATGTTTGATATGGTGGTAGCCGAAAATATAGGCTTGTATAAATTTGATATTTTAAGTCAACGTGGTTTAGGAAAAATTCGTGAAGCTGTAGATATTATCAAATACAATCATCCAACACATTCAGCTATTGATATTCATGATATTAAACGATTTAAAGAAGACGAAAAAATAAAGGTTATGCTAAAAAATGCCAAAGCAATTGGTTGTTTTTATGTAGAATCACCTGCAATGCGTATGTTACTAAAAAAATTACAAGTAGATAATTATTTGGGTTTGGTAGCTGCAAGTTCTGTAATTCGACCAGGTGTTGCAAAATCAGGAATGATGCGCGAGTATATTTTACGGTACAGAAATCCTTCAAAACGAAAAGAAGCACATCCTATTTTGTTAGAAATTATGCCCGAAACGTATGGAGTTATGGTATACCAAGAAGATGTAATTAAGGTGGCACATTATTTTGGTGGTTTAAATTTAGGTGAAGCCGATATGTTGCGCCGAGGAATGAGTGGTAAATTCCGTTCAAAAGAAGAATTTTTAAAAGTAAAACATCAGTTTTTTGAAAATTGTAATGCAAAAGGACATAGTTTTGAACTTACTTCAGAAATATGGCGACAAATAGAAAGCTTTGCAGGATATGCATTTGCCAAAGGTCATTCGGCATCGTACGCAGTGGAAAGTTATCAAAGTTTATTTTTAAAAGCCTATTATCCATTAGAATATATGGTGGCAACACTCAACAATTTTGGCGGTTTTTACCGGCCAGAGTATTATGTGCACGAAGCGCGTATGAACGGAGCAATTATTCAACCGCCAAGTATTAATAAATCGTATCATCAAAATTATATTGAAGGAAAAACTATTTATTTAGGTTTTATAATGTTGGAAAGTTTTGAAGTAAAAAACGCATCAAAAATTGTAAAAGAACGCACTAAAAACGGTGCTTTTATAGATTTGGACGATTTTATTGAGCGCGTAGCAATTTCATTACAACAATTAGCTATTTTAATAAAAGTAAATGCTTTTAAATTTACAGGTAGAAATAAGCGAGAATTATTGTGGGAAGCCTATATGAAAGTGAATAAAGTAGAGCTGGAAGAACACGTAGAAACACTCTTTAAATCGGAAAAAGTAACCTATAATACTCCACAATTAAATTGCAATGCTTTTGAAGATGCTTTTGATGAAATTCAATATTTAGGGTTTCCGTTATGCAGTCCGTTTCAATTGCTGTTAAATCCAATCTCAACGTTATTAATGGCTGTAGATTTATTGCAAAATATAGGCAAAACGGTAACTGTTTATGGCTATTATGTAACCGCAAAAAGAACCGTAACCAGTAAAGGCGATTTAATGTATTTTGGAACTTTTGTTGATACCAATGGCGATCATATTGATACGGTTCATTTTCCGCCAGTTGCAAAAAAATACCCATTAAAAGGAAGAGGTGTTTATAAAATTACAGGAAAAGTGACTGAGGAATTTGATTGTGTAGCTGTTGAGGTTGAAATAATTGAAAAATTGGCCATTATTCAAGATCCTCGGTATGCCGATGAACCTAAAAAATTAGCGATATGAGTAATTTGGAACGAAGTATTGTACATATGGATTTAGACACATTTTTTGTGTCGTGCGAGCGGTTAATGGATAGCAGATTGGAAGGAAAACCAGTGTTAATTGGAGGAACATCGGATAGAGGAGTTGTAGCAAGTTGCAGTTACGAAGCGCGTAAATATGGCGTACACTCTGCAATGCCCATGCGAATGGCAAAACAATTATGTCCAGAGGCAATTATATTGCGTGGAAATAGTGGAATTTACACTAAATATTCAAAGTTAGTAACCGATGTTATTAATGATGCCGTTCCGTTGTATGAAAAATCATCTATAGATGAATTTTATATTGATTTAACCGGAATGGATAAATTTTTTGGTTGCAATCAACTAGCTTCAGAATTGCGTCAAAAAATTATAAAAGAAACAGGCTTGCCAATTTCATTTGGCTTATCTATTAATAAAACAGTTTCAAAAATTGCCACTGGCGAAGCAAAACCAAACAATGAGTTACGCATAAACAACGGAACAGAAAAGTTTTTTTTAGCACCATTATCGGTTAGAAAAATACCAATGGTGGGCGAGAAAACGTATAATATTTTGTGTGATTTAGGAATTAAACGCATAAAAACCGTACAAGAAATGCCTATTGCTATGATGGAAAAGGTATTTGGAAAATCGGGCGGAACTATTTGGAAAAAAGCCAATGGAATAGACAATACGCCAGTTATAAAATACCACGAGCGTAAATCTATTTCTACCGAACGGACTTTTGATAAAGACACAACAGATATTGTAAAACTAAAAAGCATTATTGTAGCAATGACCGAAAATTTAATTTATCAACTAAGAAGAGGTAATAAATTAACGGCTTGTGTTACATTTAAAATTAGATACTCAGATTTTCAAACCTATACCAAACAAAAAAAAATAGCGTACAGTTCATCCGATCACGCTATTTTACCAATTGTAATGGAATTGTATGAAAGTTTGTATCAGCGCAGATTGTTAGTGCGTTTAATTGGCGTAAAGTTTAGTGAATTGGTAAGTGGCGGACATCAAATTAATTTATTTGAAGACAATGATAAAATAATGAATTTGTACCAAGCTATGGATAAAATGCGCGAACGTTATGGAGATAGAGCGGTTATTAGAGCATCTGGTATGGGTGCAAAAAGTATTAGTCGATGGAATCCGTTTAATGGTGAGCCGCCACCGTTGTTAGCGAATAGAAGAAGGTGAAAATGAGGTAAATACAGAAAGTAATAGTTGTTTGTTTTTTTTGGTTTTGTTAGGATAATAAAATGTGTTAATTTGCGGGGAAAATTTGAATTTCTAAAAATAATGCCCAAAACAAAAAACAGAACATATTTAATTCCTTTAATAATACTTATTATGGGAATAGGCTTCTCTGTTGTTGCGGCTTATTTTGTTTGGAAAAACACTGAAAAAATTGAACAGCAACAATTAGAGATTGCGGCTAATGATGTGAAATCTAAAATTCAAAGTAGATTAGATGCTTATATTCAATTTTCTCAAAGTAGCTCCGCATTTTTTATGGCTTCTGATACAATTACCAGAGAAGATTGGAAATTTTTTGTTGAAAAGAGTAAGGTTAGTAAGTCATTAAAAGGTTTTCAAGGTGTTGTTTATATATTAAAAGTGCCAAAAGCACAATTAGAAAATCATAACAAAAGATTTAAAGCAGAATTTAACACTAATTACGCCATTTACCCTGAGTCTGTTTCAGAAGTGTATACACCTATAACTTTTATAGAGCCTTTAGCTGGTAGAAATTTAAAAGCTTTAGGGTTTAACATCAGTTCAAACCCAAAAATGCGGGAAGCTTTACAGGAATCACGAGATTTAAATACGGCAATTTTAACAAATAAAGTAACACTTATTCAAGAAGGTTCAAGTAATGGGCAACCCGGAATTGTTATTTATTCGCCAATTTTTAAAAGAGATGCAGCTATAAAAACTATAAGCGAACGCAGAAAGGCTGTAACTGGCTGGGCTGCTATTTCTTTTAGAGTTAATGATTTTTTAGAAGGAGTAATGGACCAATATAATTTAGCGAATGATGATAATGTTCAGCTTAAAATTTATGATGGTGATAATTTGTCTTCAGAATTTCTTTTATACAATTCTGAAGTTAATTATAATGCAGTAGATAATGCAGTAAACACCTTAGTTGCTGCTATAGAGTTTAATAATAAAACATGGACTTTTCAGTTTAAACAACCCAAAGTTAGTTTTTTTCAAACTATTGCCTTTTTAGCGCTTATTGCAGGCTTTATAATTAGTTTGTTACTAAGTTTTTTAGTTTTTTCATTATCTAACACAGCTAATTTAGGAAAAAGAATAGCTGAAAATCTAACGTTAGACTTAAGTAAGAAAAATGAAGAGCTTATTGTAGCAAAAGAAGCTGCAGAAGAAAGTGAGGAACAATTAAAGCTTATTTCTAATAACTTGGCAAATGGTATGATTTATCAGGTTATTTCAATTAATGAAACTGAAAGAAAATTTACCTATGTTAGTGACAATGTAAAACAATTATATGGTTGTACTGTTGAACAAGCAAAAGAAAATTCCAATTTAATTTATGGAAGAATTCATCCAGAAGATGTTTTAAAGGTGCAAGAAAAAGAAAAAATTGCCATTGAAAATATGTCTGTTTTAAAATTGGAAGCAAGAATTTTAAATCCAGACAATTCTATTAGATGGTCGTATTTTAGCTCCAAACCAAGGTTGTTCAAAGGTGAAATTTGTTGGGATGGAATTGAGATTGATATTACTGAACAGAAGAAAATAGAAAATGAATTAATTGTATCAAAAGGAAAAGCGGAAGAGAGTAACCGATTAAAAACAGAGTTTTTAAATAACATGTCTCATGAAATTAGAACACCAATGAATGGGATACTTGGATTTACGGATTTTTTATTGAATCCAGATTTAAGTGAGGCAAAAAGAAAGAATTATATTCAAATTGTTCAAAGTAGCGGACAACAATTATTGCATATTATTGATGATATTATTGAAATTTCTAGGTTAGGAACCAAGCAAGTTAGATTTGTTGAAAGTGAAGTGTGTTTAAATGATTTATTGTTAGAATTGTTTTCGGTTTTTGATATAAAAGCAAAAGAAAATAAAATTCCTTTATATATAAAAAATAATCTATCAAACGCCGAGAGTACTATTTTAAGTGATAAATCTAAGCTAAATAAGATTTTAAGTAACTTATTAGAAAATTCATTAAAATTTACAAATGAAGGTTTTGTTGAGATTGGTTATACATTAATAAATAAGGAACTTGAAATTTATATAAAAGATACTGGTGTTGGAATTGATGAAGAAAAGCATGAACAGATATTTGAGAGGTTTGCACAGGCAGAAATGGAGTTGTCTAAAAAAACAGGCGGCCTTGGGTTAGGTTTGTCAATTGTTAAAGAAAATGTTGAGTTAATTGGTGGACAAATTCGTTTAGAGTCTAAAAAAGGAATTGGAACCACGTTTTTTATTACAATTCCTTATAAAAAAGTACACTCAATTAATAACGAAGAAAATTCAAAAACAGTAATAGAAGATAAGTATACTATTTTAATTGCTGAAGATGAAGAGGTAAATTACTTGTTTTTAGAAACATTAATAAATGATGTTTTAAAACTTAACTGTAATATTTTACACGCAAAAAACGGAAAGGAAGCAATAAATTACTGCGTAACAGATAAAACTATAAAATTGGTTTTAATGGATTTAAAAATGCCTGTAATGAGTGGTTTTGAAGCTGTTGTTGAAATTAAAAAAATATATCCAGAGCTAATTGTTGTTGCGCAATCGGCCTATTCCTCAGTAGATGAAATTAACAAAGCAATGTCTCTTGGTTTTAACGATTTTATTTCTAAACCTATAAGTGTTGAAAGCTTTAAAAGTATGCTTAAAAAGCACTTACAGGAAATAATTTAACTATAAAATTTTCAAAAAAGGCCCGTCAATATTACTATTTAAAGTTGTAATATTGTAATAACTTCAATATAAAAGTATACATGAAATTTAATAAAACTATAGTATTTAATTTTTTACTTATATTATTTTCAATTGGAATATGTGCACAAGAATTACCTCCAATAAAAAATTATTCACCTACAATTTATAATGGAGAAAATCAGAACTGGTCCATATCTCAATCAAAAGAAAAATACATTTATGTAGCCAATAACAGTGGTTTGTTAGAGTTTGATGGTGCAAAATGGAGAATTTATGCCTCTCCAAATAATACTGTAATGCGCTCTGTAAATGCACATGAAAACAAAATATATACAGGTTGTTATATGGAATTCGGTTACTGGAAAAGAAACGAATTTGGAAACCTATATTATACATCTATTAGTAGTAAAATAAAAGAATCGTTAATTGAAGAAGATTTTTGGAATATTTTAAATTTTGATAATTGGGTATTGTTTCAGTCACTAAACAGAATATATATCTATAACACGATAGATGAATCTATTAAAATAATTAATTATGATACTCAACTTCCAAAAGCTTTTAAAGTTGGCGATGGTATCTATTTCCAGAAAATGGAAGAAGGTGTTTTTAAAATTGAAAACGGAAAGCCTGTATTAGTTTCAGATCATCCACTTTTAAGAAATAGTATTCTAGTAAATATTTTTAAATCGGATGATAAAATATTGTATCAAACCCAAAATGAAGGTTTTTATTATTTAAATAATAAAGAATTAATTAAGTGGAATATTGCAGCGAATTCTATTATTTCGGCAATTAGTGTATACAGTAGTTTACAATTGTCTGATGGAAGTTTTGTTTTAGGAACCATTTCTGACGGAATGTATCATTTAGATAAAAATGGAAATTTATTACTGCATGTTAATCAAGAAAAAGGTTTAAATAACAACACTATTTTAGCCATTTTTGAAGATGTTGAAAATAATTTATGGTTAGGGTTAGATAATGGTATTAGTTTTATAAACTTTAATTCGCCATTTAAAATTTATAACGATTTCCGTGGTAAGTTAGGCGCTGTTTATGCGTCGGCTATTTTTAATAATAAATTGTATTTAGGTACTAATCAAGGGCTTTTTTACAAGAATTTGGGAACAAATTACGATTTTACTTTTATTAATGGTACAGAAGGACAAGTTTGGTGTTTAAAAGTTTACGATAATACACTGTTTTGCGGCCATAATAAAGGTACCTTCGTTTTAAATGATAGTGGTATAAAGCTTTTGTCGGATATGATGGGTACTATGGAAATAAAACCTGTTAAGAAAAATAAAAATTTATTAATTCAAGGATGTTATAGTGGTTTTAATGTTATTGAAAAGAAAAATGGCAGCTGGCAGTTTAGAAATAAAATAAAAGGGTTTAACCCTACAAGTAGGTATTTTGAATTTGCAAAAGACGGCAGTATTTTAATGAATCATGAATATAAAGGGGTTTTTAGAATTGAATTAAATAATGATTATACAGAGGTTTTAAATTATAGAATTTTTAAAAATGTTCAAAAAGCACTTAGATCTGGTATAGCGAGTTATCAAGGAGACGTGTTATACACTTCAAATTTGGGTATTTTTAAATTTAATGATGAATTTAAAAATTTTGAGAAGAATACTTTATTAGATAATTATTTAGTAAAAGATGATAGCTATGTTTCTGGCAGATTAATTAATATAGAGAGCACCAAAACCTTATGGGGTTTTAC
This sequence comes from Lutibacter sp., assembly GCF_041596795.1. Classification (GTDB taxonomy): domain Bacteria; phylum Bacteroidota; class Bacteroidia; order Flavobacteriales; family Flavobacteriaceae; genus Lutibacter. The sequence goes on along the minus strand of NZ_JBFHHX010000061.1, from coordinate 9,015 downwards.
TGAAAAAGGTATGTTTTATTTTTCACCCGGAAAATTAAATAATGTTTCTAATATTTCTAAAATACCATTAGAAGCAACTTCTAGAAAATTTATAGCAGGCTTTGAAAACGTATTACATTTAAAAGATGAATCTTATTTATTTGGAGCTTCGGAAGGTTATATAATAGTAGACTTAAAAAAAATAAAACCGCTAGATTTCGCGGTTCATATTAATTCTATAGATAAAGGAACCATTAATATTGGTTCAATTCCGGTGGCATTAAATAGTGAAGCAGCATTTAAAAATAAGGAAAACAATGTTTCATTTAAATTTAGCGCTCCAGAATATTATAAATATGCCGAAATAAACTATCAGTACCAATTAAAAGGAATGTATGATGAATGGTCGGCGTGGTCTAAAGAGTCCGAAGTAATTTTTAAAAATCTTCCGTATGGAGATTATACCTTTAATGTAAAAGCTAGAATTGGTGGTAAAATATCTAATAATGTTGCAACTTTCTCATTTACTATAAAAAGACCATGGTATTTATCAAATGAGATTATAGTAGTATATGTGCTGTTGTTTTTTGTGCTTTGGTCTTTAATTCATACGCTTTATAAAAGATATTATACAAAGCAAAAGAAAAGCTTAATGGATAAAAAGCAGCGTGAATTTTCTTTAACTCAATTAGAAAATGAAAAAGAAATAATGAAGTTAAGAAACGAAAAGCTACAATCTGAAATTGAGAGTAAAACGCGTGAATTATCCGCTTCAACAATGAGTATTATAAAAAAGAATGAGCTTTTAAATACTATTAAAAATGAATTGGGCGATGTAAAAGATGATCAAAACGTAAAGCCTGTTATTAAAATTATCAATAAAAATTTATCTAATACCAGCGATTGGGAAATGTTTCAAGAAGCGTTTAACAATGCAGATAGCGATTTCTTGAAAAAAGTAAAGGTAGCGCATCCAAATTTAACACCTAACGATTTAAGGTTATGTGCATATTTACGACTAAACTTATCCTCTAAAGAAATAGCACCACTTTTAAACATTTCCGATAGAAGTGTTGAGATAAAAAGATACCGGTTAAGAAAGAAAATGGATCTTGCTCACGAAAAAAGCCTTGTTGAGTATATTCTAGAACTTTAATTTAACGCAACAAAATCAAAAACCACCTCAACATTACCACAACATGTGCCAAACTATAAGGTTTTAGTTAGAAGACTGTTTAACCTCTTTTTTTAATTTTTGTTGCGTTAAAAAATCGGCTTTAAGCCTTTTAAACACTGAATTTTATGTTAATATTAACATAATTATATGTAAAATTAACATTTATTTAATTTTCAATTGTATGTTTTTTGTATAGGTCAAATTTTATTATTCTTTAATCTTTAATAGTAATTTGGTCTAAACTTAATTCAAAAAATATATGAAGTCATTTTTATTATCAATTTTTCTAAGTTTCATGGGCGTAAGTATTATGGCCCAAACTTATGAGATTAAAGGAAATGTAGCTGACAGTAACGGAATGCCATTACCTGGTGTTACCATTGTTGTTAAAGGTACTAAAAACGGTGCTACTACAGATTTCGACGGGAACTTTGTAATTGCAAATGTTCAAAAAGGAAATTCTTTGGTTTTTTCTTATGTCGGATATGCAACCAAAGAAGTTGTAGTAAGCAGCGCAAATAGTTTAACCGTAGTCTTAGCTGAGGATATGCAAAGCTTAGATGAAGTTGTAGTTGTTGGTTATGGTACACAAAAGAAAAGTGTTGTAACTGGAGCTATTTCAAGTGTAAAAGCAGAAGACCTTGAAGGGTTACCTGTAGAAAGAGTAGAACAAGCACTACAAGGTAGAGTTTCGGGTGTGGTTATTGCGGCAGATGCCGGACAACCAGGATCTTCATCTACAGTGCGTGTTAGAGGTATTACAACTATTGGAACTAATGATCCATTATGGGTTATTGATGGTGTAGTTGTTAGTTCTTCTACAATTGGGTATTTAAATCAATCTGATATCCAATCTATTGAAGTATTAAAAGATGCGGCTTCCTTAGCAATTTATGGAGCAAGAGCTGCAGCGGGTGTAATTTTAGTTACAACCAAAAAAGGGAAACAAGGAAAAATAAATGTTGGTTATAGTACATTCTATGGTGTTTCTAAAGCCTCTAAAAAACTATCATTATTAAATGCTTCAGAGTATGCAGCAATTATGAATGAAAAATCTGTTGCAGACGGAGGTTCAGTTGTTTTTTCTGATATTTCATCTCTTGGTAAAGGAACAGATTGGCAAGATGTAATTTTTAACGATTCAGCAGCAAGATCTTCACATGAATTTAGTTTAAGTGGAGGTAATGAGGTTTCTACATTTTATGCATCGTTTGGTATAAGCGATCAAGAAGGTATTGTTTTATCTGATATTTCTAATTTCAATAGAAAAAGTATCCGATTAAATTCAACTCACAAAATTTCTGATTATGTGAAAGTTGGACAAACTTTAGGGTATGCTCATAAAAGATCAATGGGTATTACAACAAATTCAGAGTATGGTGGACCATTAAGTTCAGCAATAAATTTAGATCCAATTACTCCTGCAGTAATAACAGATCCAGTAGTTGCAAACAGTTCTTTATATACTTCTAACGCTGTTATGACAGATGAGGATGGAAATCCTTATGGTATTTCATCTTATGTTGGACAAGAAATGTCTAACCCATTAGCTTACCAAGAAACAGTTAGAGGTAACTATGGCTGGTCTGATGATGTTATTGGAAATGTTTTTGTAGAAATTACACCAATGGAAGGATTAGTTTTTAAATCTGCTGTTAGTGGAACAATGGCATACTGGGGATCTGAAGGATTTGTACCAGAATATTATTTACAATCATCAATTGTAAATTCTCAAAACTATTTATATAGTAGTAGAAGTAAAAGCTTTGGATGGAATTTAGAAAATACTGCATCGTACTCAAAATCAATTGGAGTTCATGACTTTTCTGTGTTATTAGGTCAAGGTGTATATATTGATGGAATTTCTAGTGGAGTTGGAGTTACTTATTATGATTTACCTGTTACAACTAGAGAAGAAGCTAGTTTTAACTTCTCTGTTACAGATGATCAAATAACTGGATATTCTTGGACAGGTACAGAACATAAAGTTATATCATTGTTCTCAAGATTAAATTATAACTACGATGAAAAATATTTATTTACTGGTATTATTCGTCGTGATGGATCTTCAAGATTTGGTGATAATAATAAATTTGGTTTTTTCCCTTCATTTTCTGCAGGTTGGGTAACGTCTAAAGAATCTTTTTGGCCAGAAAATGATGTGGTTTCAAAACTTAAAATTAGAGGTGGTTTTGGTGTTACAGGTAACGATGCCATTGGAGATTTCGGATATTTAGCACTTGTAGGTGGTGGTAGAAATTACACATTTGGTGAAGATGGTACTATTTACACAGGTTATAGTCCAAACGCTCCAGATAACCCAGATTTAAAATGGGAAGAAACTTCTCAAACAAATATTGGTTTTGAGGCAAGAGTTTTAGAAAATTTCGATGTTAATTTCGATTACTTTATTAAAAAAACAAGTGGAATTTTACAAGATGTTGAAATTCCTGGATATGTTGGAGCATCAGGTAGTCCATTAGGAAACGTTGCAGATATGAAAAACTCAGGTTTAGAGTTTGAAGTTTCTTACAATAAAAGTTGGGGAGATTTAAACTTTAGAGCTAGTGGAAACGTTTCTTATTTAGAAAATGAAGTTACTAACTTAGGAGAAGGAAAAGAGTTTATTAGTGGTGAAGCAGCATTCCAATCTATGGGAGATGTTACAAGAATCCAAGTAGGTCAGTCAATTAACGCTTTCTATGGATATCAAACAAATGGAATTTTCCAAAATATAGACGAGATTAATTCATATGTAAGTTCTACAGGAACTGTAATTCAACCAGATGCAGTACCTGGAGATTTTAAATGGGTAGATAACAATGGTGATGGTGAAATTACTGATGATGATAGAACTTTTTTAGGTACTCCACTTCCAAAATACACTTTTGGTTTAACTCTTAATTTAGATTATAAAGGATTTGACTTTATGGTGTTTACACAAGGGGTTGCTGGAAATAAAATTTTCCAAGGTTTAAGAAGATTAGATGTTACTAATGCAAACCACCAAACATCAGTATTACAAAGATGGACAGGTGAAGGAACATCAAACGATTATCCTAGATTAACAAATAGTGATCCAAACGGAAACTTTGGTAAATTCTCAGATTTCTATTTAGAAGATGGAGATTTCATCAGATTTAAAACTATTCAGTTAGGATATACTTTACCAAGTGAAATTGTTCAAAAAATTGGAGCTTCAAAACTGAGACTTTATGTAACAGGTGAAAACTTATTTACAATAACTAATTACTCTGGTTATGATCCTGAAATTGGAGGAAGTGTAATGGGAATTGACAGAGGTTATTATCCACAAGCTCAGTCGTTTATGATGGGTCTTAACGTACAATTTTAAAAAATGATAAGAATTATGAAATTAAAAAAATATAAGTTACCAGTATTGGCTGTTGCAATGTTGGCTACAATATTCTCTTGTTCAGAAGATTACTTAGAGGTGACCCCAACAGGAACATTTCTTACAGGGAATTATTATACTAATGAAACAGAAGCATTTGCAGGATTAGTTGCAGCATATGACTACTTGAGAAAAAATTCTGGAACATTTGAGAATATGATTACAATGATGAATGCTGGATCTGATGACCATTATGCAGGTGGAGGAACTTCTACAGATGGTGCCGGAATCCAATCATTTTCAAAATATACATTAAATTCAATTGAAATTCCAGATTCATTTTGGAGTGATCATTTTAAAGGAGTGTATAGAGCAAATATTATGATTCAAAAGTTACCGGACATTTCTATGGACGAGTCTTTAAAAGCTAGATATATGGCAGAATCTAAAGCGTTAAGAGCTTACTATTACTTTAACTTAGTTCGCTTATTTGAAAACGTTCCATTATTAACCGAACCTGTAAGTACTGCAGATATGTACAATGTAGTACAAGCAAGTTCAGAAGAGGTTTATGCTCAAATTGAATTAGATTTATTAGATGCAATTGATGTTTTACCAAGCACAGTAGTATCAAGTGAATATGGAAGGATAACTAAAGGAGCTGCACAAGCAATTTTAGGGAAAGTTTACCTAGAACAAGGTAAAAATACTGAAGCTGCTGCACAATTTGCAGAAGTAAACGGAACTCCAGGATCAACAAGTCAATATGGATATAAATTGTTAGATAATTTTGATGATTTATGGGATATTGATAATAAATACAACTCTGAATCTATTTTCGAAGTTGGTCACTCTGATTTAGCATTAACAGGTTGGTCTAACTCATATAGCGATACTGATGAAGGTAATTTAGTATGTACAATGGTAGGTCCTAGAGGGTTTGTAGATTTAAACACAACCGATGATATTCCTGAATATTCTTCAGGATGGAGTTTTAACCCAATTTTACCAGAATTATATAACTTACTTAAAGACGATCCACGTTTTGAAGCTACTGTGTTAGATTTAAAAACTTTATCAGAAGAAGGTAAAATTTCATATACTCCAGGTTACCAAGACACAGGTTATTTCTTAAATAAATTTGCGCCTTTAACATCAGAAGAAAGTACAGGAGCCGGAGATATGTGGTTAAACCACCGTCAAAATTCTTATATTATCAGATTAGCGGATACCTATTTGTTAGAAGCAGAAGCTTTAGGCGGAACAGGTACAAGAGCTCAAGCACTATTAGATGCTGTAAGAGCAAGAGTTGGTCTAGCTTCAATTCCAGTGTCATTAACTAATATTTTGGCAGAAAGAAGATTAGAGTTAGCAGGTGAAGGACAACGTTGGTTCGATTTAAGAAGAAATGGAACATTAGCAACTAAATTAGCTGACAGAGGTTTTGTTGCAGGTAAACATGAGATATTCCCAATACCTTATGGAGAATTGGAGAATACTAAATTAGTACAAAATCCTAACTACTAAAAAATTAAAATTATGAAAGTATTTAAATATATTTTAAGCGCAATCTTTATGGTTGCGGTACTTTGGAGTTGTTCAGACGAAACTTTTAACGATCTTGATTTTGTAGATTCTGCAGAGGCTCCAACAAATGTGGAGGCGCTGTTTACAATTACTCAAGATAATACAGGATTAGTTTCAATAACACCAAGCGCTGAAGGTGCAGTTCTTTTTGCAATTGATTTTGGAGATGGTTCTTCATCAACTTCAGTAAAAGCAGGAAAAAAAGCAACACATTATTATGCTGAAGGTACGTATACTGTAGCTATTGTTGCAAAAGGAATTACAGGATTACAAACAGCTTATTCAAAAGAAATAGTTGTTTCTTTTCAAACACCAGAATTTGGTTCAGATCCTGTAATTGAAAATGACGCAGCTAAATCTAAACAAGTAAATGTTACTGTTCCAGACGATACACAATTCGCTATGTATTTTGATGCGTATTTTGTAGAGAATGGTGTTGAAACAATTTTAACTGCAAATGTTGGAGACACTGTTTCTTATACATATGCTGATCCAGGAACTTATACAATTAAAGTAATATTAAAAGGTGGTGCAATTGCAACAACTGAATATATTGTAACTGATTTTGTTGTAACTGAAATTTTACAACCTGTAGCATCTGCTCCTACACAACCAAATAGAGTTGCAGCAGATTACATTTCTATTTTTAGTGATAAATATACAAATGTTGCTGATACAGATTTTAACCCTTATTGGTGGCAAACTACTATTTACACTGCATTTGATTTAAATGGAGATGCAATGTTACAATATAGTAACTTAAACTACCAAGGTATTCAAATTGGATCAGCTCAAGATGTAACTGAAATGGAAACTTTACATATTGATGTATGGTCTGCAACAGATAATTCTATAGATTTTTATCCGTTACCAGTTGGTATAGCAAGTGCTGATGAAAAGTACTATACTTTAGATCTTGTTGCTGATCAATGGAACAGTTTTGATATTCCTTTATCGTATTTTACAGATTTAGGTTTGGCATTAGATAATATTCATCAGTTTAAATTTGTAGGTTCAGGAACAATATTTGTAGATAACATCTATTTTTATAAAACTGCTTCTTCAGTTGCTAAACTACCAATAACTTTTGATGTTGCTGAAGTTAATACATTTGAAACATTTTTAGGTTCAAGTTTTGAAATTGCTTCTTCACCAACGGATAGTAGTAATCCTGTAGGTAAAATAACTAACTATGGCGCAGCAACTAGCTGGGGATGGGAAGGAGTTAAACTTGCTCTTGATGAATGGATTGATTTAAGCACTAAAACTTCTATAACTCTAGATTTTTATAATGATGGTGCATCTCACAGTGTTTTATTAAAATTAGAAGATTCTACTTCAACTTTGGATAATAATGGAAATCCAACAGTAATAGAAGAAGTGAGTGTAGCTGTTTCAAACACAGGTTGGTCAACATTAACATTTGATTTTACATCAGGTGGAAATTATGATACAGTAGTAATATTTGTGGATGGTGGCAGTTACGTTGCAGGAACATACTATTTTGATAATGTAATGCAACCATAAAACCAATTATGAATTTTAAAATGATGAACATGAAAAAAATAAAATATACAATTGGAATCTTTCTAGTAGTGTTAGCAGTTATTGCTGGCTGTAAGGAAGAAACCTATGAATTTGGAGATTTAACAGCTCCTTCAAACCTTGTTATAAATACCGATATTGTAGGTATTTCAGATGAAAATCCAAACGGAGATGGTTCAGGAGAAGTGGTTGTTACAGTAAGTGCTGACAATGCAATTACATACCATATTGGTTTTAATAAAATTGATGATTATACAGCAGTTAATTATTCTGTATTAGCTTCTGGAACTACAACACATACATTTACAGATCCAGGTGTAAACACCTATAGAATTTCTGTAATTGCATATGGTCCTGGTGGAGTTGCTACCAATTTAACAAAAGACATTTCTGTAAGAAGTGACTATGTTCCAGATCCTGAAGTTGTAGCTAATATTACAAATGGTAGTTCAAAAACTTGGGTTGTTGATAAAGATGTTGCTGGTCACTTTGGTGTAGGTCCTTGGGGAAGTCAATCACCATCTTGGTGGCAAGCAGGAATAGATGAAAAAGTTACATCAGCACCTTGTTTTTATAGTACTACGTTTACATTTGTTGAGAACGCCAACGGTACTTATAATTTAGTAGTTGATGCTTCTGCAGATGGAGCATTTACAAAAACTGGAGCAAACACTAATTTACCTGGTATACCTGATAGCGGTGATGAAGGTTGCTATACAGAATATACAGGTGGATCAACTAGTTTTAGCTTTGTTCCATCAAGTTCTGGAATCACTGTTGATGACACATATCCATCTACTGAAATTGCTATTAAATTAGCAACCGATGATGCGTATATTGGATATGGTTCTTTGCAAAAAGAATATGAAATTTTAGTTTCTACTTCAGATTACTTATACTTAAGAGTACAAGGAACTGAAACAGGTAACGGATGGTGGTTAAAATTAACACCAGTACAATAATTTATGTTAGGTTTAATATATCCGTGGAATTTTTTTCCACGGATATATTTTAATTTTTTAATAATCAGATAAAATTTTCTGTAATGAAACATATACTTTTAAATAAAAAATTTAGATATTTTTTAGGTTTACCCTTATTTTTAATAATTTTTATGGTTGGCTGTGGGGGCTCTTCTTCAGACGATGTTGTTGAAGAAGAACTTTCAAATTTAACTTTAGAAGCTACTATTGTTGGGGTTGATGCTTCCAATCCTTATGGAGATGGAACAGGAGTGGTAATATTCGACTTCTCTGCTAATAACGCAAATACCTATAAATTAAATTTTGGAGATGGTGAAGTTGCAGAAACTTCAAGTAATACTATTACACATACCTATATAGGATCTGGAACAACTACATATACTGTTTAT
>NZ_JBFHHX010000060.1:0-18470 GCF_041596795.1 Lutibacter sp. | reverse complement strand
GTAAATGAAATAATTTGCAAAACTAAATCTGAATGTATTTCAGCAATAAAACAACTTCAATTTCCGGTAGTAATGAAAATTGTTGGACCAATACATAAAAGTGATGTTGGTGGCATTATTTTAAATATTACTTCGGAAGAGGAATTAATAACATCATTTGATACTATCATAAAAATTGAAGGTGCAACTTCTGTTTTATTACAACCAATGAAAAAAGGCACTGAATTATTTATTGGCGCAAAAAAAGAAGGCGATTTTGGACATTTAGTTTTGTGCGGATTGGGTGGGATTTTTATTGAAGTTTTAAAAGATATTCAAACTTGTTTAGCTCCAGTTTCAAAAAGTGAAGCTATAGAAATGATTCAAAATTTAAAATCGTATAAAATTATTCAAGGAGTTAGAAATCAGGAAGGTATAAATAAAAATGAGTTTGCAGAAATAATTACAAAAGTTTCTAATTTAGTAACTATTGCTCCTGAAATTATGGAATTAGATTTAAATCCGCTGTTAGGAAATTCAAAAGAAATATTTGCTGTTGATGCTAGAATACGAATTGAAAAAAAGTGAAATTACCCAATAATTTCAACGCTACCTCTATAAACAGAACAGGTACTTCCAATTATAAAGTTAGTAGTTTTTGGGTGAATTTTATATAAAACATTTTCATCTTTTAACAACTCAAAATGTTCAATTATTTGTTTGTTTGTAAACAAAGAATTATCAAAAACAATGGTATCAATTTCATTGGTTTTAATAAGGTTTTTAATTGTTTTAATATCACCAATTAAATCTTCATTTAAAACCAAATATTTTTTGTTTAAATGTTTTATAATTAATTCGTTATCTCCAAAATACAACACATTTAAAATATCGTGTTTTTGTTCTTTTACATTCTTAAATTTAAAGTATTTTAATAAAAACCAAAACTCAATTCCAATACTCATTAAAAAATCGTAAATTTTATTTAATTTAAAATGTTTATTATAAAATATTTTCATTGCATTATGAAAATATTTTAAATAAATAATATCTTTTTTGGTTGATTCTCCTTTGTAATGAATCACTTTTGTAGCTGAAAAATAATAGTTTTGGTAGCCTTTATTTAAAATTTTATAACTTAAATCTATATCTTCTCCATACATAAAATAGTCTTCATCAAAACCATTTACTTCAGTATAAACTTCTTTTTTTAAAAACATAAATGCTCCAACCAACACATCTACTACTCCATTTTCATTTTCTTGTAAATGTGTAGCGTAATATTTACCCGTTTGAGTGGATGATATACCAAATAATTTATTGAACGAAACCATTGGAGTAGGAATTCCACGTTTACTTTCTGGTAAAAACTTACCAGAACCATCAATTAACTTTACACCTAAACTCCCTAAATTATGTTTCTTTTCGGCAAAAGAAAAAATTAAATCTAACGTATCCTCAGCAACAACTGTATCCGGATTTAAAATTAACACATATTTACCTTTGGAAATTGCAACACCTTGATTGTTTGCCTTAGAAAAACCAACATTTTCTCTATTAATTATAAGATGAACATTTGGATAATTTTCTTGTAGTATGGAGCAACTATCATCGGTAGAATTATTATCAACTACAATTATTTCTACGTTTAAATTTTTAGAAGCATCTAAAACGCTTAAAATGCATTGTTCTATAAAATAACGAACATTATAATTTACAATTACTACAGAAATATCCATAAATTAAAATGAGTTATCAAAAGGAATTCGGTTTAAAATACTTCTTCCTAACGTAATTTCATCTGCATATTGTAATTCATCTCCAACAGCAATTCCTCTGGCAATTGTAGATGTTTTAACATTTAATTTTTCTAATTGTTTAAAAATGTAAAAGTTAGTAGTATCACCTTCAATAGTGGAACTTAAAGCAAAAATTACCTCTTTTATAGTGCCTTGTTTTACTTTATCTATTAAACTTTCAATTTTTAAATTTTGCGGACCAATTCCTTCAATTGGAGAAATTTTACCACCTAATACGTGATATAATCCTTTAAATTGTGAGGTGTTTTCAATCGCCATCACATCTCTAACATCTTCAACAACACAAATTATTTCGGCATTTCTCGATGAGTTTGCGCAAATTTCGCAAATAGCTACATCAGAAATATTATGACATTTTTCACATAACTTAATGTTATCCACCAAATTACTTAAAGCATTTGCCAAATTATGTGTGTGCTCCTTAGGTTGTTTTAATAAATGCAAAACCAAACGAAGCGCCGTTCTTTTACCTATTCCAGGTAATTGCGCCACTTCATTTACTGCATTTTCCAAAAGTTTGGATGAAAAATTCATTTCGCAAATGTACAATTAGCAATCGATATTCTCAATAATTTTAGTTTCTTTGTTATTCAATATTTTAAATCAAATTAATGCAACCAATATATTTACTTTCGCTAATTGCAGTTTATTTTTGCATACTCTTATTAATTGCCTATTTCACAGGAAAAAACGACACAAATGATACTTTTTTTAGCGCCAACAAAAAATCGCCTTGGTATATTGTTGCTTTTGGTATGATTGGCGCATCATTATCTGGCGTTACATTTATTTCAGTTCCTGGTTGGGTACAAAGCTCACAATTTAGCTATATGCAAGTTGTTTTAGGTTATATGGTTGGTTACTTAGTAATTGCCTATGTTTTAATTCCTATTTATTACAATTTACAAGTTACATCTATTTATGAATATTTAAAACACCGTTTTGGACCAACATCTCACAAAACAGGGTTTGTTTTCTTCTTTATTTCTAGAGTTTTAGGTTCGGCATTTCGTTTATTTTTGGTTGCATCTGTAATGCAATATTTTATTTTTGATGCTTGGAATGTTCCGTTTGAAATTACCGTAATATTTTCAATTTTATTAATTTGGATTTACACTTTTAAAGGTGGAATTAAAACTATTGTTTGGACAGATACATTGCAAACAGCTTTTTTATTATTTGCCGTTTTTTCAACCATTTACATTATTTTAAACAGATTAGATTTATCTGTTGCTGATATTTTTACTGCTCCTGAATTTGACACTTACAATAAAATATTTTTTACAGATGATTTTAACGGTAAAAAACATTTCTTAAAATCATTTTTGGGAGGTATGTTTATTGCCATTGCCATGACAGGCTTAGACCAAGATATGATGCAAAAAAACCTAACTTGTAAAAACACCAAAGAAGCGCAGCTAAACGTAATTTCATTAGGCGCAATACTTATTGTAGTAAATTTTATATTTCTAACTTTGGGTGCGCTACTATTTATTTATGCCGAAAAATTTGGAATTCAAATACCAATGGTTGAAGGAAATCCTAAAACCGATTTACTTTTTCCTGAAATTGCATTAAAAGGTGAGTTAAGTTTCTCTATTGGAATTATTTTTATTTTAGGATTAATTGCTGCTGCATATTCTAGTGCAGATAGTGCTTTAACATCGCTAACAACATCTTATTGTATAGATTTTTTAGACATTAAAAAAAGAGAAGAATCCAAACAAAGAGCTATTAGAAAAAGAACTCATATTGCAATTTCAATATTACTAATTATAGTAATTATTATTTTTAAATACGTTTTAAAAGAAAATGTTATTAGCAGTTTATTACAAGTTGCATCGTACACTTACGGTCCATTATTGGGTCTATTTGCCTTTGGAATATTTACAAAACTAACTATTAAAGATAAATATGTATGGCTTATTGCAATTATTTCGGTGGCATTAAGCTATGTGCTAGACACAACCTCTGTTACATTATTAAACGGTTACCAATTTGGATATGAGCTTTTAATTGTAAACGGAATGATTACCTTTGCGGGGTTATATATTATTAAAGACAAATCAATCTCAAATTAGTTTTTTTTGAATGGAAAAAGATTTAAGCAATTATAGAAGAAATTACGTAAAAAAAGAACTTTCTATAAAAGAAGTCTCAGACAATCCAATGGAAATGTTTCAAAAATGGTTTTACGAAGTTGAAGAATTTGGTGGCGATGTAGAATCTAACGCTATGACAATTGCCACTATTGGAAAAGATGGATTTCCAAAAAGCAGAGCTGTTTTATTAAAAAAATATACTTGGGAAGGCTTTATTTTTTACACAAACTACAACAGCGAAAAAGGCAAAGCTATTGAAGAAAACCCAAATGTTTGCCTTTCTTTTTTATGGCACAATATTGAACGTCAAATAATTATAAAAGGAGTTGCTGAGAAAATTCCAGAAAACTTATCTGATGGTTACTTTGAATCTAGACCCGACGGAAGCAAATTAGGCGCTTGGGCATCTGACCAAAGTGAAGTTGTTCCTTCAAGAAAATATTTAGATGACCGTTTATCATCCTTTGAAAAACAATTTGAAAATAAAGAAATAACACGTCCAAATTATTGGGGCGGTTACATAGTTAAACCAATTAGTATAGAATTTTGGCAAGGACGTGCAAATAGAATGCACGATAGAATACGATATACATTACAAGAAAATTTTGATTGGAAAATTGAGCGTTTAGCTCCATAATTTTTATATTTGAACACTAACCAACATTAAATGAAAACACTTTACATTGTTAGGCACGCAAAATCTTCCTGGGAATACGAAGGAATTAAAGATATTGACAGACCATTAAACAAAAGAGGAATTAACAATGCATACTTAATTTCTAGCGTTTTAAACAAAAAAGTACCTTGCCCAGATGTATTTGTATCTAGCTGTGCAAATAGAGCTTTACATACAGCAATGATTTTTAGTTATACATTTAACTATCCGCTTACTAACTTAAAAATTAGTAAATCATTATATAGTTTTAGCGACGGCTATTTAATAAAAACGGTAAAAGCCTTAGACGATGGGTTTGATTCTGCAATAATTTTTAGCCACGATCACGGAATAAGTGATTTTGTAAATAAATTTGGTAGCGAACAATTAGATCACGTTCCAACTTGTGGTGTTGTAGGTATTAAATTTAACACAAACCATTGGAAAGATATTAAAGATGGAAACACTTTTATAACAGAATTTCCAAAACATTATAAATAAAAATAAAGCTTCTAGAAAAAAATAACAAATGAAAATAGAGAAACTTGCTGCTATTGATATAGGTTCCAACGCAATTAGGTTGTTAGTTGCCAACGTAATTACAGAAAGAGAAGGTAAAGAACCTAGTTTTACAAAATCGGCATTAGTAAGGGTTCCAATTCGTTTAGGCGCAGATACTTTTAATCAAAAAAATATTTCTGAAGAAAGTAAAAACAGAATGATAAAAGCAATGGAGGCTTTTAAACTGTTAATGGAAGTTCATGGTGTTCAAAAATATAAAGCCTGTGCAACTTCGGCAATGAGAGAAGCTAAAAATGGTATTGCAGTTACTGAAGAAATTTTTGAAAAAACAAACGTAAAAATAGATTTAATTGATGGTAAAAAAGAAGCTGCCATTATTTTTTCTACAGATTTATCAAAAATAATTAGAGTTGATAGAAGTTATATTTATGTTGATGTTGGTGGTGGTAGTACAGAAATTACTATTTTTTCGAAAGGAAAAATTGTGAATTCAAAATCTTTTAAAATAGGTACTGTACGTTTATTAAATAAAAAAACATCCTTTAAAAATGTTTGGGAAAATATAGAAATTTGGTTAAAAGAAAATACACAACATTTAAAAAGGCCAACCTTAATTGGTTCTGGAGGAAACATTAATAAAATATTTAAACTTTCTGGTAAAAAAGAAGGTGAACCACTTTCATTAATATATATTACAGCTCAATATCAATTTTTAAAATCTATGAGTTATGAAGATAGAATAACTGAATTAGGATTAAATCCAGATAGAGCCGATGTTATTATACCAGCAACAAAAATATATTTATCGGCAATGGAATGGAGTGGTGCAAAAAGTATTTACGTGCCTAAAATTGGTTTAGCTGATGGTATTGTAAAAAGTATGTATTACGGAAAAATTTAAATAAAAACACCCACTATTAGTGGGTGTTTTTACATTATAATAGTTTAATCTTAAACGGTTTTAATAAACTCTTCAACTAAGTTTCCTATGTTTTTTTCAGAACCTTTTGCAGCTTTTTGAACTTCTTCATGCGATACAGCTTCAACAATTCCTTCAACACCTAAATCGGTAATAACTGAAAGTCCAAAGCAAGTCATCCCCATATGTTTGGCAACAATAACTTCTGGCACTGTTGACATTCCAACAGCATCTGCTCCTAATATTTTTACCATTTTATATTCTGCTGGTGTTTCAAAAGTTGGTCCTTGCAAGGCTAAATAAATACCCTTTTGAACTGAAATATTTAATTTCTCGGCAATACCTTCCATTTTAGCAATCATTTTTTTGCTATAAGCTTCGTGCATATCTACAAAACGAGGTCCAAAACGCTCATCATTTTTACCACGTAACGGATGTTCTGGCATAAAGTTAATATGATCTGTAATTAACATTATATCACCAACTTTAAAAGCTGGATTAACACCTCCAGAAGCATTTGAAACAATTAAATTATCTACACCTAAAAATTTCATTACTCTCACTGGAAAAACTGTTTGCTCCATAGTCCATCCTTCATAAAAATGAAAACGACCTTTCATTGCTACCACTTTTTTGGTTCCAATTGTTCCAAAAATCAATTCACCTGAATGACCTTGTACTGTTGAAACTGGAAAATTTGGTATTTCTCCGTATGGTATTTTAATTTCAATGGTAATTTTATCTACTAAATTTCCTAATCCGGTACCTAAAATAATTCCGTAATCAGGTTTTGTAATTCCTTTATCTTTTAAGAATTTAACTGTTTCTTGAACTTTGTCCCACATATTTCTTTATAATAATATCAAAATCGTCCTTACGATTTATAAATTTGGTTTCTATTGGTAAATAATACAAATTCTCCAATTTATCAAAGATACGAACATAATCTTTCTCTGTTGTTAAAAGGATGGTATTATTTGTTTGTAATTTCTTTATTTCAGCAATATCTTTAGCGCTAAAATTATGATGATCTTTAAATTTTAAATGTTTAAATTTTAACCCATTATCACTCAAATAAGTGGTTAATGGTATTGGGTTTGCAATTCCAGTTATTAAAATTAGTTCTTTAGTTTTAATTTCATCCAAAGTAATGGAATTTGCTCCTTTCAATTCAAAACAATAATCAATAGTTGTAAAAAACACCTTTTGATAAATGGTTGGTCGCAACTTTTTAGTAATCCTACTCTGCTCCTTTTCAGTTAAATCAACAGGACATTTTGTTACAATAATTACTTGCGCTCTTTTTGCTCC
Organism: Lutibacter sp.; assembly: GCF_041596795.1. GTDB lineage: Bacteria > Bacteroidota > Bacteroidia > Flavobacteriales > Flavobacteriaceae > Lutibacter. The sequence goes on along the minus strand of NZ_JBFHHX010000060.1, from coordinate 11,162 downwards.
TTTTTTACTTTCTCGTAAATTTCCGGTTGGCAACATAGTATCATTTACATATAAATTATTATATGATGTAAGTAAAATATTTAAACCTCCTTTTACTTTTCTGTGCTGAAAAGCATCATCTAATAAAATTACTTCTGGCGCTTTAGTTAAATGCTCTAATTCTTCAATTGCGTTGGTTCTATCGGCATCAACACATACAAGTATATTTTCAAATTTCTTGAAATATTGAAACGGCTCATCTCCAATAATTTCGGCGGTAGAAGTTTTATCTGCTAAAACAAAACCTTCACTTTTTCTTTTATAGCCTCTGCTTAAAACAGCTACTTTAAAATTATCTTTTAAAAGCCTAATTAAATACTCAATTTGCGGTGTTTTACCAGTACCTCCAACACTTAAATTACCCACAACAATGGTTGGCGTATCAAACCTATTTGTTTCTAAAACTCCATTTTCGTACAAATAATTACGTACACTCGTAATTAATCCGTACAATAATGAGAAGGGATATAAAAGGTTTCTTAAAAATTTCATCGAGGGCGAAATTACAAAACAATTTATAACTTTTACAAAATTATACTTTAACTTTATTCACTATAAATTATATTTGTATTTACCAACCAATTTTAACAATGAAAATAAGAGATATAACCAATTGTATTGAGGAAATTGCTCCCTTAAATTATGCCGAAGATTTTGATAATGTTGGCTTATTAATTGGTGATTACAATACAAATGTAACGGGCGTTTTAGCTACGTTAGATACTTTAGAAACTATTATTGATGAAGCCATTGAAAAAAAATGTAATTTAATAGTTAGTTTTCATCCAATTATTTTTAGCGGTTTAAAAAAAATTAATGGTAAAAATTATGTTGAAAAGGCAGTTTTAAAAGCTATAAAAAACGATATTGCCATTTATGCAATGCATACTGCTTTAGACAATTCTAACATTGGAGTAAACGCTAAAATTTGTGAAGTTTTAGGAATTAAAAATCCAAAAATATTAATTCCTCAAAAAAACACTATCAAAAAATTAACAACCTACGCACCTATTTCTAATGCAGATAAAGTTAGAAATGCATTATTTAATGCTGGTGCTGGAATGATTGGTAATTATGAAAATTGCAGCTTTAACACCAATGGCTTTGGAACTTATAAAGGGAATGAAAACTCAAACCCAGTAATTGGCGAAAAAGGAACACTTCATGCTGAAAATGAAACATTTATTAGTGTAATTTTTGAAAAACATAAAGAAAAAAGTATTTTAAAAGCGTTGTTTAATGCACATATGTATGAAGAAGTAGCGTATGATATTGTTTCTATTGAAAATACAAATCAAGAAATAGGACTTGGAATGGTTGGAGATTTAGAAACAGAAATGAACGCTATTGATTTTTTAAAATTCGTTCAAAAAACTATGAATTCTAACGGAATTAGGCATTCTAAACTATTAGAAAAACCTGTAAAAAAAGTAGCTGTATTAGGTGGTTCGGGTAGTTTTGCTATTGAAAATGCTAAAAATTCTGGTGCAGATATTTATATTACTTCTGATATTAAATATCATGAGTTTTACAAAGCAGAAGACACACTTATTATTGCAGATATTGGACATTATGAAAGTGAACAATTCACAAAAAACCTTTTAGTTGATATACTTACAAAAAAATTTCCTAATTTTGCAATCATTTTATCAGAAAAAAACACAAATCCAATTTATTACTTATAAACATGTCTAAAAAAGAAGTTACAGTTGAAGAAAAATTAAGAGCACTTTATGATTTACAATTAATCGATTCTAGAATTGATGAAATTAAAAGTGTAAGAGGCGAACTACCTTTAGAAATTGAAGATTTAGAAGACGAAATTGTTGGTTTAAATAAAAGGCTTGCTAATTTAGATGAAGGTGTAGTAAGTTTAAAAAATGACATTGCAGCAAAAAAAGTTGTAATTGAAGACGCGAAGGCTTTAGTTAAAAAATATTCAGAACAACAAAAGAATGTTAGAAATAACAGAGAATTTAACTCTTTAAGTAAAGAAACTGAATACCAAGAGCTTGAAATTGAATTAGCTGAAAAAAGAATTAAAGAGTTCAAAGTAAAAATTGAGCAAAAAAATGAATTAATTGCAGCTACAAAAGAAAACATTGCTAAACAAGAAGAATTATTGCAGCATAAAAAAGCCGAACTTAATGATATTATGGGCGATACTGCAAAAGAAGAAACTTTATTAGTTGAGAAATCTTTAGAATACAGTGAACTGATTGACGATCATTTATTAAATGCGTACAAAAGAATTAGAACTACTGTAAAAAATGGTTTAGCTGTTGTTTCAATTGAAAGAGGTGCTTCTGGAGGTTCATTTTTTACAATTCCACCACAAAGACAAGTTGAAATTGCTAGTCGTAAAAAAATTATTACAGATGAGCACAGTGGTAGAATTTTAGTTGATGGCGCTTTAGCTGAAGAAGAAAGAGAAAAAATTGAAAGATTATTAAGTTAATATAAAAAAGTAAAAGGCTTCCAAAAATTTGGAAGCCTTTTTTTTTATTTTTTAGTTGCCTTAATAGAATATAACAACGGAAATAGCCGTTGGTTTTCTTTTAAAACAAACATTCCATCTGCTGTTTTATCCATTTCTGGAAAACTATTGTATGGAGATTTCTCAAATTCATGTAAAAACTCAATATGCAATCCAGCATTTGAAAGTGCAGAAACAACTTCACCCAAACCATGATTCCAACCATATTCTTTACTTACAATATCAGCATCGTTATTTGTGTATGTTCCGTTATATTCTTCATAAATAACTTCACTTGATTTATATGGATATATCATTTTTGGAGGAGATTCTAAATAACTAAACATCCAGGCTATTGGGTGAAATTCAATTAAATAGAAAAACCCACCTTTTTTTAATTTACTTGCAATTATTTGTCCCCAAGTATTTAAATCGGGCAGCCAACCTACAACACCATATGATGCGAAAACAATATCAAATTTACCCTTCACATTTTTAGGAACATCGTATACATTACTTTCTATAAATGTTACATCTAACCCTAAATTAGCATTTAATTCTTTTGCTTTTTTAATTCCTTTGTTAGACAAGTCAATTCCTGTACAAGTTGCACCTAACCTAGCAAAACTAAGCGTATCCTGACCAAAATGACATTGTAAATGCAATAAAGATTTTCCTTTTACATCTCCAATTTCATTTAATTCATATGCATTTAAAGATGATTTTCCTTTTAAAAAAGCATCAACATTATAAAATTCTGAAGCTACATGAATACTCACTTTTTTGTTCCAAGTATCTTTATTTACATCAAAATATTTTTTAAAATCACTTTTCATAATTACTATTTCATTAAAAATTATCTAAAAAATAAACTACTAAAATTAACCAATAAACAGGTATAGATTCTACCCAAAAACTAGTATAATATCTCGATTTTTTTTCTGAAGAAAACCATAAAAAAAGCCCAATAATAAACGAAATAATAAGCAATTCTATTAAATTATTTTCCACAAAAACATTCTTTAAAAACTCCAAACCAACGGTAAAAACCAACAAAAATACACCTATAAATTTTGAAGCCTTAACTCCTAAAACCTGTGGTAACGTTTTTAAATTTTCAGGATCAGATTTTAAGTCTCTTATATCAAAAGGTAATGTAATTACAATTAGCAATGCAAACCGTTGAATAAAATCTAAAAAAACATCAAAAGAAAAATTTACATTAGCTTCATTTAGCGGAAAAAGAACCGTAATTCCTGCCCAAGCAAATGCAATACTAAATATTTTAACAGCCGGAAAATTTCTAAATGAAAATTCTAAGTTTTTAATTTTAAAAATAGGAATTACATAAAAAAAGGTCATTAATGCAAATGGAAACAAAGTTAAAAGCGAATTCCTATTAAATCCTGTAAAAAAAACTATAAATAAAAGTAATACGCCGCATGTTACACATAAAATTAAAATTGATTTTATGTTGTAATAAAACCAATCTTTCAACCAATTTAATTTGTTAGATTTCAGTTCAATAAATCGAATAAAACTATATGAAATTATTATAGATACCGCCACAAAAAAGGGCACATAGCTTTGTTGAATTCCATATTTTAACACTGTTATTTTTGTAATACAATAACCTGCTAAAGCAACATGAATATTGCTAAAAATATAAAAATTAACTATTTTTTTTAAAAATTGCACCTTCAAATGTATAATTTTGTTAATATACTCAATTTTTTGGTTAACAAAATATTATAAAATGTGTTTTTGATAACTATTTCATACTTTAAATTTAAGTATTTTTGTGTGCGTTAAATAACATACTCTAAATACAAAAAATGAAAACAGATTCATTCGTTTTAAGACACCTAGGTCCTCGTAAAAATGAAGTAAATGAAATGATTAAAACTATTGGAGTTTCTTCAATAGAGGAATTAATAGACAAAACAATTCCTTCAGATATCAGATTAAAAAACAATTTAAATTTACCAAAAGCAATGAGTGAGTATGAGTATATATATCATATTCAAGAACTTTCAAATAAAAATAAATTATTTAAAAATTATATTGGTTTAGGATATCATCCAACAATTGTACCTGGAGTAATTCAGCGTAATATTTTAGAAAATCCAGGATGGTACACTGCTTATACTCCTTATCAGGCGGAAATTGCTCAAGGACGTTTAGAGGCATTACTAAACTACCAAACAATGGTTTCTGAACTTACCGGAATGGAAATAGCAAATGCATCTTTATTAGATGAAGGAACCGCTGCGGCCGAAGCTATGATAATGTTATTTAACAACAGAACAAGAGAACAAAAAAAGATAAATGCTGTTCAGTTTTTTGTGTCTGATGAAGTATTACCCCAAACTATTGATGTTTTAAAAACAAGATCATTTCCTTTAGGTATTGAATTAATTTTTGGAAATCACGATACTTTTCAATTTACAGAAAATGTTTATGGTGCAATTCTACAATATCCTGCAAAAAACGGACAAGTTTTTGACTATACAAATTTTGTAGAAAAAGCAAAAAATGTTGAAGCTAAAATTGCAGTTGCTGCAGATTTACTAAGCTTAGCTATATTAACTCCTCCTGGAGAATGGGGTGCTGATGTTGTTGTTGGAACCACACAACGTTTTGGAATTCCAATGGGTTATGGCGGACCACATGCTGCGTATTTTGCTACAAAAGATGAATATAAAAGAACCATTCCTGGAAGAATAATTGGAGTTACTGTAGATAAAGATGGAAACCGTGCTCTGCGTATGGCTTTGCAAACACGTGAACAACATATTAAACGTGAAAAAGCAACTTCCAATATTTGTACTGCTCAAGTTTTATTGGCTGTTATGGCTGGTATGTACGGTGTTTTTCACGGACCAAAAGGACTGACTTTTATTGCAAATAAAATTCAAAATTTAACAGCAACATTAAACAGTGGATTACAACAATTAAATATAAAACAACTAAACTGTGTATATTTTGACACCTTAAGTATTGAAGTTTCTGATGCTAAAAAAGTAAAACAAATAGCAGAAAGCAAATGCGTTAATTTTTATTACCCATCAAATACTTTAGTTAATATATCAATAAATGAAACTAGTAGTTTAGACGATATAAATACAATTTTAGAAATTTTAGCAACAAGTGAAGGAAAAAAAACAGTTGTTTTTAATGAAATTATAGAAAATAACATTCCTACTAGTTCAAAAAGAACTACTAAATTTATGACCAATGAAGTTTTTGAAAATTACCATTCAGAAACTGAAATGATGCGTTATATTAAAAAATTAGAAAGAAAAGACTTATCATTAAATCATTCTATGATTTCATTAGGATCTTGTACAATGAAACTTAATGCAGCTACAGAAATGCTACCACTAAGTTGGCCAAATTGGGGAGTAATGCATCCTTTTGTTCCTATTGAACAAGCACAAGGTTATCATGAAGTTTTTAAAGGATTAGAAACAGCTTTAAATGAAATTACCGGATTTTATGCCACATCATTACAGCCAAATTCTGGAGCACAAGGTGAATATGCTGGATTAATGGTAATTAAAGCATATCATGATTCTCAAAATAATCACCACAGAAATATTTGTTTAATTCCTGCTTCTGCTCACGGAACAAATCCGGCATCTGCTGTTATGGCTGGTATGGAAGTTATTGTTACAAAATCTACAGCCGAAGGAAATATTGATGTTGAAGATTTACGTGAAAAAGCTGAATTACATAAAGACAATTTAGCCTGTTTAATGGTAACATATCCATCAACTCACGGAGTTTTTGAAAGCACAATTAAAGAAATTACCGAAATTATTCACCAACGTGGAGGTCAAGTTTATATGGATGGTGCAAATATGAATGCACAGGTTGGGCTTACAAACCCAGCTACCATTGGTGCAGATGTTTGCCATTTAAACTTACATAAAACTTTTGCAATTCCACATGGTGGTGGTGGCCCTGGTGTTGGTCCAATTTGTGTTGCAAAACATTTAGCTCCATTTTTACCGTCAAACCCTATTATTCCAACCGGAGGAGAAAGTCCAATTACAGCAGTTTCATCTGCTCCTTGGGGTTCTGCCTTAGTGCTACTTATTTCTTACAGTTATATTAAAATGCTTGGAACAAACGGATTAAAAGAAGCTACTATTTATGCTATTTTAAACGCTAATTATTTAAAGGCAAAACTAGAAAAACATTATAAAATTTTATATGCCGGAGAAAATGGTTTTGCTGCGCACGAAATGATTGTAGATTTTAGAGCATTTAAAGCAAAAGGAATTGAAGTTACAGATGTTGCTAAACGACTAATGGATTATGGCTACCATGCTCCAACAGTATCATTTCCAGTAGCTGGAACTTTAATGATTGAACCTACTGAAAGTGAAAACAAAATTGAATTAGATCGTTTTTGTGATGCTCTAATTAGTATTAAAAATGAAATTGATACTATGGAAGAAGGTGATACTAATTCTCCTTTAAAAAATGCACCACACACTCAAGAAATGTTAACGTCAGATACTTGGTTGTTCCCATATTCTAGAGAAAAAGCAGCTTTTCCTTTACCATATATTAAAGAAAATAAATTTTGGCCTTCAGTGAGAAGAGTTGATGATGCTTATGGTGACAGAAATTTAATTTGTTCTTGTAATCCTATTGAAGATTACATGTAATATTATATAAAATTAACCCAAATTAAAAAGCCTCGAGATATAATATCCCGAGGCTTTTCTTTTCTATATAATTTTCTGCAAAAGCAATAATATTTGTCGTCCCCACAACGTAGTATATTATTTTTAGCACTTTTACACAAGGTACTATACAGAAAACTAACAGTTAAAATAAATTAAAGAATTCGTCGTCCCCACAACTGTAGTATATACTTTAATTTTCCTATTTTAACTGTTAAATTTTACTCTTGTTTTTAGTGTTATTTTATTACTTCTGGGTTTACAATTACAAATTCTGTTCTTCTGTTTAATTGATGATCTTCTTCTGAACATCTAATTCCATTTGAACATTTATTTGTTAATTGAGTTTCTCCATAACCTTTCCCAGATATTCTTGAAGCATCTATTCCTTTTGATAAAATATAATTTACTGTAGATATAGCTCGTCTACTTGATAATTTTTCATTATAAGCATCTGGACCTCTTGAATCTGTATGCGATCCTGACTCTACAATTAATTCAGGATACTTTTTCATAATGTTAATCACTTTATCAAGCTCTAAAGCTGCATCTGGCCTAATATTAGATTTATCATAATCAAAATAAATAGTGTTTATATTAATCATAACTTTATCTCTCACCACTAAAAATTCATCTGGCGCTAATTCTATAACGACCTCGTTATCTAAATTATTGCTATTTGTGGTTTCAAAAACTTTTGAGCTAGACACAAAGAATCTGCTACTAGCCTCTATCTTATAACTAGTTAAGCATTCCGCTTTAAATTTATACTCTCCTTTTTCATTTGTTTCTTCACTGCTAACAACTACTTCTTTATTGCTGAAAATACTAATTTTAGAATTAGGTAATATTGCTCCAGTTTTTTTATTTTTTACAATTACATTAATGTTTTCATTACATTCTATAACCAACGGAATCTCTTCTTTAAAATAATAAATATCGTCATCTCCTTTTCCTTTGGCTCTATTAGATGAAAAATAACCTTCTCTTTTTTCTTTATTAATGATAAATGCAAAATCGTCTTTTTCACTATTTAAATTACCTCCTAAATGAATGGCTGGTAATGCTCCGTTTTCTACTAATTTACATACATAAATATCTAGCATTCCTAAACCTTCTCTTCCATCACTAGAAAAATACAATTCGTCATTTCCATCAATATAAGGGAACATTTCTCTTTCAATTGTATTTACATCAGGGCCTAAATTAATTGGCTCTCCATAAGATCCATCAGCATTTACAGCTACTTTAAATATATCTGTTTTTCCTAATGTGCCCGGCATATCCGACACAAAATACAGCGTTGTACCATCTTCGCTTAATGTTGGGTGACCTACTGAATAATTATCATCATTAAAAGGTAAGGATTCTATATTTGTCCACTCATCATTGGCTCCTACCTTGGCTTTAAACATTTTTAATCTGTTGATTCCTAAAGTGTCTTTTCCGTATTTCCCTTCAAAATAATTACTTCTGGTAAAGTAAACTGTTTTTTTATCTTTGGTAAAAGTAACGTCCGCTTCATGAAACCTGGTATTTACACTACTTGAAAACTTTTTAACTTTTGTTAATTCTCCTTTTTCTGTAATGGTTCCTTCATATAAATCTAAAAAAGGTTGATTATTTGTAGTCCACAAATTATTTATTATATAGCTTCGTTTTGTGGGTGCTGCAAAAATCAATTTATCTTCTCCATAAAAAGAAGTTCCAAAATTTGAGTACGAGTTGTTAATTGATAAATTTTTGATAAAATATCTTTCTTCCACATTTTGAGCTTTACTTTGCATAAAACTAACAAGGAACAATAGGACTATAAAAACTTTTTTCATCATTTTATTTTTTAGTATGTTAGTTTAAAAGAATCTAGGAGATAAACCTGCTCTTGAATTACTAATATTAAATAGTAAAAACACTTCATGTGATCCAGAATTAAAATCTCCCAAATTAGATAACGTGTAATCATAAGCATAACCAATTCTTGTATTTGGCGATACCAATACATTAAACATTGCACTAACGGAATCATCTAATCTCCAAGACAATCCAAATTCTAGTTTTTCATTTATTAAAGCATTTCCTGAAAAATCTAAAGATAAAGGCGCACCATTTACTGCTTTTGCCATTATAGATGGTTTTAACTTTAAGTTATTGGACACTTCAAAAATATAACCTGAAGTTATAAAATAGTGTAATTCCTCAATAGCTTTATAATCATAGATATAACCATTTTTCTTTTTAAATTGTAACGATTTTAACAAGTTAGGCACAGAAGCTCCTAAATAAAATTTATCGGAATAATAAAATAATCCTACACCTACATTCCCCATTGTTCTGTCTATATTTTCAAGAAACGCATCATCCGATACATTGTCTCCCAAATCTAAACCAACCAAATCTGCATTTAAAAAAGTAAATCCTCCTTTAATACCAAATGCCAAATTTGAATAATCTCCAACTTGTAAATTATAAGAAAAATCCGCATATACATTTTGTTCCTTTACAGGTCCAATTTTATCAGCAATTACCGAAAATCCTAAACCTACATTTCGCCCAACTGGTGCGTTAATAGATGCTGTTAAGGTTTTTGGAGCTCCATCAATACCAACCCACTGATTTCTACCTAGAACACTTATATTTAGTGTTCCTTCTGATCCTGCATACGCTGGATTCAAAATATGCATATTATACATATATTGAGTGTATTGTGCATCTTGCTGACTATGCATTGTTGTTATTGAAAACACAAAAACAAACAATTTTAAAAGAAATTTTACACTTTTCATAATTTCGTTTTTTAGTATTATGGAGAGGACTAGATTAGTCCCCTCCTAAATATATACATATTATTATCTGTTCAAATAAACGTATCCTGATCTTGGCTTAAAGTTATCCTTATTAAAATAAATGGTATAGAAATACGTACCTACTGGAACCTGATCATTACTATTCATTGTCATTCTTCCATTTGAATATCCATCCCACCATATTGGTTCAGTTAATGGATTTCCATTGTGTTTGTAATCATACACTTTATTTCCATATCTGTTATAGATTTGAAGTTGGAAATTTGGATATAAATTAACTAAATCTTTTATTACAAATAAATCATGAACACCATCTCCATTTGGTGAAAATCCTTGTGGAATTATTAATTCAGCTGATAAAACTCCAATTACTGCGATATCAACTATAGCTGTATCACATAAACCATCATTATCACATACTTGATACTCGAATTGGTCTTCGCCAATAAAATCAAAGTTTGGTGTATATGTTATTGTTCCATCACTATTTACAACTACCGTTCCATTTGTTGGAGTACTAACTATCTGAACTGAACTAACATCAAGAGTTCCATCATTATCATAATCATTCGCCAAAACATCAATTTCTACTGGAACATTTGCTCCTGTATCAACAATGTCATCAATTGCAAATGGTGTCAAGTAAACCGTTACTGTTACCGTTGCAGTTTCTGTAGTTGTAGTATTATCTGAATTTACAACCGTCACTGTATAATTAAATGTATCATCTCCAAAGAATCCTTCATTTGCTACATAAGTCACTGTTCCATCAGTATTTAGAACTACAGTACCATTTGCTGGATCTGTTACTCCTGAAACCGTTACATTGGTATTTGGTGCAAAGGTATCATTTGCTAACACTTCAATATCTACAGGCTCTTGGTTAATAGTTACAGCAGTATCAGCAACTACATCATCTACTGGTGTTACTGTAACAGTTACTGTAGCTGTTTCTGTAGTTCTACTTCCATCTGGATTGGTTACCGTTACTGTATACTCAAAGGCATCTGTTCCATTGAAATCTGGATCTGGTGTATACGTTACTGTTCCATCTGTATTTATAACTACAGTTCCATTTGCTGGATCTGTTACTCCTGTCACTTCAATATCCGATGCTGGATCAAATAAATCATTATCCAATACTGC
>NZ_JBFHHX010000059.1:0-19085 GCF_041596795.1 Lutibacter sp. | reverse complement strand
TGTTGCAATAAACTCTCTTTTGAATAATCTCTGGTAAAACTTAATGTAATTGTTAAAAGCCCAACAAATGAAATTAATGATGCTCTAAATCCAAAAACTGCGATATATGAAACTGAAAAAAAAGTAAGACCTAATACAGGTAATAACAACCAAAATATAGTTGCAATAGAACCAAATAGAAATGTTAAACAAAAAGACAAAATAACCGCAATTAAAATACCAAAAAACACATGTTTTGTACTTCCAGGAACGTCAGTTGGGGCACAAAACAGTACTCCAAGTGCCATACTAAAACCTATGTGAATATCATTTAAAATATAGTTACTAATAAAAATAGGAATAAGTACAGCTATTGCCATTACAATTCCTTTTAAGAAATCTAAACTTTTTAAAAATCTATTTATACTTTCTACCATCTTTTTCTATAAGTGTTCAAATTTACGTAGTATTTTTTTGTTGCAACCACTATTGAAATAATTATTAGTAGATTTAACAAAACAACGTAAAACGTTTTAATAAATGATATTACATAAACATCCATATAAACCATTTATACCAAAAAATGCTACAAAATTAATAGTTGGAACTTTACCTCCACCTAGATTTTCAGTTGGAAATTTAAAAAATGGCGATGTTGATTTTTGTTATGGAAGCATTGATGGTCAATTATGGAAAATTTTAGATGAAATATTTTCTTTAAAATTACATTATGAAACTACCGATTTTGCAATACAGCAACGAAAAGAATTTTTAATAACCAACAATATTGGTATTTGTGATATTGTTGAATCTTGTGAACGCAAAAAATTAGATGCTTCAGATTTAGGAATGGAAAATATTAAACTTAGAAATATGCTTTTTTATTTAGAAAAAAACCCAACAGTTACCACGTTGCTTTTAACTGGTGGAAATAGTAAAAATGGCCCTGAATATCATTTAAGAAAACAATTAAAAGCTAATAACTTTACATTAAAACCAATTTCATTAGATACTCCAAAAATTCATCATTTCAAATTTGATTCAAGAATAATTGAAGTTATTTCTTTAACAGCACCCACCGGAACAGCTAATAGAGCTGTTGGAAGTAATCCAGAATATAAACTATTAAAAAAACAAAACCCTAACTTCAATACATTTGATTTTAGGGTTTTGCAGTATAAAAAATTCTTTTAACTATTTGTGCGAACCATCACAAAATGGTCCGTTTTTGGTAGATTTACAAGTACATAAATATTTAGTTTCAGTTTTTTCAGCAACAAATACTTCCGGACTCATACCGTGTCCTTTATGTTGCCCATCACAAAACGGTTGTGTACCAGATAATCCACAAGCACACCAAGCATAACGCTTTCCTTCTTCTAAATCAACTCTTATTGGGGTGTTTCCTGCTCTTTTTGGTAATTCCATCACTTTAGTTTTATAGTTATATCCTTAAAGATATTACTCTAAAATCGCATTCACAAATTTATCAATGTCTTTTGTACCGTTCTTTGTTAAATGATTTACAAAAGCAGATCCAATAATGGCTCCTTTTGCATATTTTGTAGCTTGTTTAAATGTTTCTGCATTTGAAATACCAAATCCAATTATTTGAGGCGCTTTTAAATTCATTGCTGCTATACGTTCAAAATAATCATTTTGAGTTGCGCCAAAGCTATTTTTACTACCAGTAACACTCGCTGAACTTACCATATAAATAAATCCGTTTGATATTTCATCAATAAATTTAATTCTTTCTATTGATGTTTGTGGTGTAATTAAAAACACATTTATTAATCCGTATTTCTCAAAAATTGCTTTATAATTATCGTTGTATTCCTTTACAGGTAAATCTGGAATAATTAAGCCATCAATACCAATTTCAGCACATTTTTGGCAAAATTTTTCAACTCCATACTGCATCATTGGGTTAAAATAACCCATAATAATTAAAGGTATTGATACTGTTTTTCTGATGTTTTTTAACTGATCAAACAAAACAGTAGTTGTCATTCCGTTATTTAATGCCGTTGTAGAACTTGCCTGAATTGTTGGTCCATCAGCTAAAGGATCACTAAAAGGCAATCCAATTTCTATCATATCAACACCACTTTTTTCAAGTTGTTCTATAACCGAAACCGTATCATTTAATGTAGGATAACCAGCCGTAAAATAGATAGACAGTAGTTTTTTATTTTCTTGTAATTTTATATTTATTCTATTCATTTTATTACAAATTAAAATATTTTATATATGTATCTAAATCCTTATCACCTCTACCCGATAAATTCAATACAACTATAGCATCTTTTTTAAATTTCTTAGTTTCAAAAACTGCCAACGCATGTGAACTTTCAATTGCAGGAATAATACCTTCTAATTTACATAATTCCAATCCCGCGTTCATAGCTTGATCATCTGTAATTGCAATAAATTCTGCTCTATTAGATTTACATAAATGTGCGTGTAAAGGTCCAACTCCTGGATAATCTAATCCTGCAGAAATAGAATATGGTTCTGTAATTTGCCCATCCTTAGTTTGCATTAATAAAGTTTTACTTCCGTGAATAATTCCTTCATTTCCTAAAACACTTGTTGCTGCACTTTCACCAGAATCTACACCTAAACCGGCAGCCTCAACTGCTATTAATTTTACATCTTCATTATCTAAAAAATGATAAAAAGCTCCGGCTGCATTACTTCCTCCACCAACACAAGCAATTACATAATCTGGGGTTTCTTTTCCTTCTTTTTCTTTTAATTGCTTTTTAATTTCTTCTGAAATTACAGACTGGAAACGTGCAACCATATCTGGATATGGATGTGGACCAACAACAGAACCTATAATATAATGTGTATCAACCGGATTGTTAATCCAATCTCTAATTGCTTCATTTGTAGCATCTTTTAATGTTCTACTGCCTGATAATGCAGGAACAACCGTTGCGCCTAACATTTTCATACGAGCAACATTTGGCGCTTGACGAGCAATATCTATTTCGCCCATATACACAATGCACTCTAAACCCATTAAGGCACAAACTGTAGCCGTTGCAACTCCATGTTGCCCAGCTCCGGTTTCGGCAATAATTCTGTTTTTACCTAAACGCTTTGCCATTAAAATTTGGCCAATTGTATTGTTTACTTTATGTGCACCTGTATGACATAAATCTTCACGTTTTAGGTAAATTTTGGTATTGTATTTTTCCGATAATCGCTTTGCAAAATACAAAGGTGTTGGACGCCCAACATATTCCTTCAATAATTCTTGAAATTCTTGTTGAAAAGAAGGTTCTTTCATTATTGAAATATAATTCTGACGTAGTTCTTCTACATTTGGATATAACATTTCTGGAATATATGCACCTCCAAAATCTCCGTAATATCCGTTTTCATCTACAAAATAGTTCATTCTAAATTTTGTTTAAATTCTTTAATATCTTCTATATTTTTAACTCCAGGGTTTAATTCAAAACCGCTATTGATATCTAATCCAATACATTTTTCAGATTCTTGCTTACTTAAAAAAGAGAGTATTGCTTCTGAATCATTTTTTGAAATTCCTCCGCTTAATAAAAACGGTACTTCTCCTTTGTATTTTTTTAATATTTCCCAATTAAATTTAATACCATTTCCACCGTAATTTTCTCCTTTGGTATCAAAAATAAAATAATCGCAAGTGTTTTCAAATTGTTGAGTTAGTCCAAAATCAAAATTTTCATCAACTGAAAAAGCTTTAATTATACCTAGTTGAAATGATTCTGAAAAGTAATTACTACTACTCTCAACGTTACATTTTTTTTGTAATTCCTTTATATATTCTGGAGTTTCATTTCCGTGTAACTGCACAAAATCTAAACTAAATTTGGTTACAGTTTGAAAAATATTCTCTATAGATTCATTTACAAAAACACCCACTTTTTTTATGTACAACGGAATTTCTACTTGAGGAAAATCACTTACAAAACGTTTAGATTTGTTGTAAAAAATAAAACCTATAAAATCTGGTCCCAAAGCAATTAAACTTTGAATATTTTCAGATTCGCGCATTCCACAAACTTTAATTTTCATATATAATTTGTTTAAAGGTTTAATATTTTAAAGGTGTAAGGGTTTTAAAAACTACACATTTAAACTTTTACACTATTCAACTTATAAACTTTTCAGCGTCAAAAACTACCTTATTTGAGAAATAAATTCTTGACACGCGTAACCAGGATCTTCAGTTTTCATAAAGTTTTCACCAATTAAAAACCCTTGAAATCCGTATTCTTTTAATCCTGTAATAATTCTTGGATCAGAAATACCACTTTCAGAAACTTTTATACAACTGCTTGGAATTTGGCTTGCTAATTCTATAGAATGCTCTAAATCAACCTCAAAAGTTTTTAAATTACGGTTGTTAATTCCAATAATTTTATGGTCTAAATCTATTTTATCTAATTCTTCTTTTGTGTGCACTTCATATAAAACATCCAATCCTAAATCTTCAGCTAGTTTTCCATAGTTTTTCAATTCTTCTTTAGTTAAACAAGCTGCAATTAATAAAATTACATCTGCTCCAATGGCCTTTGCTTCTACAATTTGAAACCCATCAACAATAAAATCTTTTCTTAAAATTGGTGTTGTATCATTTACAGAACGTGCTTGCATTAAGTCTAAAATAGTACCTCCAAAAAAATGAGTATCCGTTAAAATAGATTGTGCAGCCACTTTAGCCTCTAAATAACCTTGGGTAACTTCTACAATTGACGCTTTATCGTTAATAATTCCCTTTGATGGAGACTGACGTTTAAATTCTGCAATAATTCCGGAAGAACCTTTAACCGTTAATGATTCTTTTAATGAAAGTGGAGTTCGTTTAAAACCTGGACTTTTTACTAATTTTTCAACTAAAACTTCTCTTTTTAATTGAGCAACTTCTTTCTTTTTAAATGCTATAATTTTATCTAAAACATTCATTTTAACTTACTAATTTAGTTAAACAATCTTTTGCCTTTAACCCAAACAACGATGATTTTGCCTCTTCAAAAGCGTCTTCAAAACTTTTGTTTGAATCTAGTGTTTTTAAAGCAAATGCTGCATTTGCCAAAACTACATTATTTTGTGCTTCTGTTCCTTTCCCTTCAATTATAGAAATAAATATTTTTGCGGATGAATCTACAGTTGTACCTCCAAAAATTTCTGATTGATTTAATCTCTTTAATCCTAAATCTTCAGGTGTAATTTGTTCTTCATTATTTTTAGAAAACAGTTTAAAACCACTTGTTAAAGAAATTTCATCGTAACCATCAATACTATGTATAATTCCATAATTTTGCTTAGCTTCTTGTAATAAATAATTATAAACTCTGGCAACTTCTAAATTAAAAACACCTACTAATTGATTTTGCGGATTACTTGGATTTACCAATGGTCCTAGCATATTAAAAAAAGTTTTCATTCCCAATTTCTTTCTTACAGGTCCAACAGCTTTCATTGCCGGATGAAACATAGGCGCATGTAAAAAGCAAATATTTGCTTTATCTATTTGCGATTTTAAAATATCTTGATTGTTTGTGAATTTATACCCTAAATATTCCAACATGTTTGATGATCCACTTACAGAGGATGCACTATAATTTCCGTGTTTTGACACTTTATTTCCTGTTCCTGCAACAACAAAAGATGTTAATGTAGAAATGTTAAAAGTATCTTTTCCATCACCACCAGTTCCGCATAAATCAATAGTGTTAAATTCTGATAAATCAATTTTAACAGCCAATTCTAATAATGCTTCTCTAAAACCAGTCAATTCATTTACTGATATTGGTCGCATCATAAATACAGTTAAAAAAGATGCTAATTGAGCTTCGTTAAATTTTTCGCTTGCTATTTCAATTAAAATAGATTTAGCTTCCTTTTTGGTTAAACGCTGTTGTTCAAATAATTTATTTAATATTACTTTCATTGTAGTTTTATTTATTTGCTTCAATAAAATTACGCACCATTTTTTCTCCTAATGGTGTTAAAATAGATTCTGGATGAAATTGTACCGCACTAATATTGTGTACTTTATGCTGTAAACTCATAATATCACCAAACTCATCAACTGCTGTTATTTCTAATTCAGCTGGAAAATCATGAGTTGCCGCAATCCAAGAATGGTAGCGTGCCGCTTCAAATTCTGTTGGTATATCTTTATAAATTACAGCATCAAAATTTGTGATTGACATTTTAGTTGCCACTCCATGAAAAACCGAATCTAAATTTTGCAAACTTCCACCAAAAACCTCAGTTATAGCTTGTAAACCTAAACAAACTCCAAAAATTGGTTTTATCCCTGCGTAGGTTTTAATGGTTTCTTTTAAAATTCCTGCTTCATCTGGTATTCCTGGTCCTGGTGATAATATAATTAAATCGTAATTATTTATGTCTTCAATAGCAATTTCATCATTTCTAAAAACGGTTGGATATTCTCCAGTAATATCTTCAACCATATGCACCAAATTATAGGTAAATGAATCGTAATTATCTAGTATTAATATTTTCATCTTTTAAATTTTTTCGGCTAAGATTAATGCTTTTTTTAATGCTGCCAATTTATTGTTTACTTCTTGCAACTCTCCTTCTTCGGTTGAATTAATTACAATTCCGGCTCCTGCTTGATAAAACAACGTGTTATTTTTACTAACAAATGAGCGAATTGCAATTGCTAAATTTACCGAATTATCTAAACCTATAAACCCAACTGCTCCTCCATAAAATCCTCTAGTTTGATTTTCATATGTATCAATTAATTCCATTGCTTTAAATTTTGGTGCGCCGCTTAACGTTCCTGCCGGAAAAGTATCTCCAACAATTTCTATAGCTTTTCCTTTTGGTTTTCCTTGAACCGTAGAAACTAAATGAATTACATGACTAAAGTATTGTACTTCTTTAAAAACCTCAACGGTTACATTGCTTGCGTGCTTACTTAAATCGTTACGTGCTAAATCTACCAACATTACGTGTTCGGCGTTTTCTTTTTTATCTTTCGATAGTTTTTCTCCTAAAATAATATCAGAAGCCATATCTCCGGTTCGTCTAAAAGTTCCTGCAATTGGATTAATTATTGCTTTTTCTTTGTTTATTTTTATTTGAGCTTCTGGTGATGAACCCATTAATTTAAAATTACCATAATCAAAATAAAATAAATATGGTGATGGATTTATAGATCTTAATGCTCTGTACACATTAAACTCATCTCCTTTATATTTTTGTTGAAATTGACGTGATAAAACTAATTGAAATACATCGCCTCTTTTACAATGTTTTTTTGCATTTGCAACATTATTTTTAAATTCAGCATCGGTACAATTTGATGATTCTTTTCCAATAGATTTATACTTATATAAACCATACGTTCTTGAATTTATTAAAGTTTCAATTTCTTCAATTCTAGATTTCTCTCCTTCTTCAATATTTTCAATTAGTGTTAGCTCATCATTAAAATGATTAATAGCAATAACAAATCTGAAAAAGCTAAATTGTAAATCTGGTATTTCCGATGGTGCTTTTTTAGCTTTTAACTTAATAGTTTCGAAATATTGTACAGAATTATAAGAAATATACCCATAAAAACCGTTGAATGATTTTAATGATTCATCACAATCTACCTCAATTGTTTTTTTATAATTTTCAAAAATTTTATAAAAATCTCTGTCAATAGTTTGCTCATCTATTTCCTGATTTTTATAAAAATAGGTAAACTTATTAGCATCGGCTTTTAACGTTACAATTGGCTCTATACAAATAAAGGTATAACTCTCTTCTTTGCTATGATAATCTGAACCTTCTAACAACAAACTATTGGCGTATTTATCTCTAATTTTAGAGTACATCCCAACTGGTGTTACCGTATCAGATAATTGATATTTTGCAAGGGTTTTAAATTTTAGTTGTTTCATTTTGATTGAAATAAAAAAGGACTTATCGCGAGATAAGTCCTTTTATTTATATTATTAAAATATTAAAATAGTAGTTGCTTCTCGCTTATTGTTTAAGAGAGTTCCACCACCAAATCATATTTACGTTATTGTTCTTCATTTATTTTAGCAAAAGTAACATACATTTTTAAATGAGCAAATAAATCATAAAAAAATATTATCTTTAAGTGAAATAAAGTTCAAAATAATGAAAAATTTATATAACCCTATCGTTTTAATTGCACTTTTAATATCATTTTCCACTTTTTCACAAGAAAAATTAAAAGGGAATAAAGATGTTACTACAGAAAATAGAAATATTTCTGAATTTGATAAAATAGAAGTTATTGATGATGTTGATATTTACTTAACATTTGGAGAATCACAATCGGTTTTTGTGGAAACAGATTCTAATTTACAAGAAGTTGTTACAACTGAAATTAAAGATGGCGTATTAATTATTAAAACCGATAATAAAATTGGTCGTAAAAAAGAATTAATTGTTCATATTAAACTGAATAAAAATTTTAAAGAAATCTCAGCTTTTAACAACGCAAATATTATTTCGAAAAGTTTATTAATTTTTGAAACTATTGCTTTAAATGCTTTTGACAATGCCGATTACGATTTAAACCTACATGCTAAAGAAGTACAATTAAGCTGTAAAAAAACAAGTAATTTAAAGCTAGAAATTCTTTGTGAAAACACAACTATTACTTCTGAAGAATCTAGTAATTTAAAAGGCTCCATTCAAACAAAAAACATAAACATTCATATGTTAGATAAAGCTGTAATAAATATTACTGGAAGTTCTACAGATATTGAAACAGACTCATTTGGAAATAGCTCTTTTAAAGGCAATGATTTTAAAGTAAACAATGCTATTATAAAAGCTGAAAATGATTCTAAAATTTACATTAATGCTACGCAAAAAATAGATATTTACGCTAGAAATTCTTCTGAAATTTATATTTACTCAAATCCTAAAATTCAGTTATTAGAATTTTTTGACAGAGCTACTATTTACAAAAGAGAACCCGATAAAAAAATATTTTAATTTAAAGTAAACTTAAAATTTGAACCACAACAATTAGTAAAACCATTGCAATTGGATATACAGTTGCATATGCTATTGCTGGAGCATCGGCATCAACCATATTATCAACTGCTGCTAAACCAGGTGTACTAGTCATACTACCTGTTAAAGTACCTAACAAAGTTAATATGTTTAATTTCCATACATACCTTGCTACAAAAGTTGTAATAATCATTGGCACCAAAGTAATTATAATACCATACATAAACAGCTCTAATCCATATTTTTGAAATGTATCCACTAAACTAGTACCTGCACTTGTACCAACCGCAGCTAAAAAGAATAACAATCCAAATTGCCTAAGCAGTTGGTTTGCAGCTCCAGTCATTGTCCACATTATTGGTCCGGTTTTACCTGTTCTACCTAAAACTAATGCCACCAACAAAATACCACCTGTTAAACCTAAACTAAATGAAAAACCACTAAAATAAAGACTTATTTTACCTACTAAAATTCCTAAAATAATTCCTGCTGCAATTGGAAGAAAATCTGTACTAGACAATTTACTTGTATCATCGCCAAAAATTCTGCTCACATCTTTCATATTATCTTTATGGCAAACAACAATTAATTTATCACCAAATTGTAATTTTGAATTTGGAGTTGGAGAAATATTAATTCCTGAACGACGAATACGAGTAATAGTAGCGTGATAAGTTTCTAAAATATTTAATTGTCCCAATGTTTTTTTAACAACATCTTTGTTTGTTACCAAAATAGACCTTACATCGTAATTAGTATCTAAAGGAATTTCTGTATCAACTTCACTACCAATTAAAAGTTTTACCCTTTCTAAAGCATTTACCGTACCTACAGCTTTTATTATATCTCCTTTATACAATATCATATTAGGCTCAGGAGCCAAAGCCACATTACCATGCATAATTCTTGAAATAACAGCCTTGGTCATAAATCTGATATTCAATTCGCCAAACGTTTTCCCAATTACATTTTCATTTTCAACCACAAAATGTTTTCTAACAATTTCAGGAAATTCAGTAGTAATTTGTTCTTTATATTTTTTTTCTTCCTCTTTTATGTTTAAACGCAAAATTTTTGGTAAAAAACTCACAAATAAAATAACACCAATAACACCAAACGGATATCCAATACCATAACCAATTGAAGCCAATGGAGATCCAGTAGAATCAATAGCAGCAGCTAAACCGGGTGTACTTGTTAACGCACCGTTTAACAATCCTATAACTAAGTTTTTATCAATATTAAAAAAATAAAATACTAAAAAAGTAATAATACCAGAACTAACAATAAGTATGGTAGCTAAAATAGCCAACTCTCTTCCATTTTTTTTGAAGGATTCAAAAAAACTTGGTCCAGCTTGTATACCAATGGTAAAAATAAAAAGCACCAATCCTAAATTTTGAAAATCTTTTGGCACAACCATTCCGTAATGACCAAATACCAACGCAACAAATATTACCGCAGATACATCTAACGAAATTCCTTTAATTTTTATTCGGCCAATTATAAACCCTATTACAATAATTAAAAATAATACAAAATAACTACTAGAAAATAAATCCATTTTTTAAAAAATTAGTCATAAAAATTAAACAGTTCCTTATTTCAAATTACTGTATTTAGTAAGATTTACAAAAACAGTTACCCTAAAATACACAAAAAAAGACTCAATTTAACTTGAGCCTTTTATACTTCATTTTTTATATTAATCTAAAGCGCCTAAATATCGCTCAGCATCCAATGCGGCCATACAACCAGTTCCGGCTGCAGTTACTGCTTGTCTGTATTCTTTATCTTGCACATCACCAGCTGCAAAAACACCTGGTAAATTAGTTTTTGTAGATTTTCCTTTGGTAATTAAGTAACCTGTTTCATCCATATCTAAAACACCTTTAAAAATATCGGTATTTGGTTTATGACCAATTGCAATAAATACACCTGTAATATCAATTACTTCTTTTTCGCCAGTAATATTATTAAATACACGAACACCTTCCACAACATTATCACCTAAAACCTCTTCAATTTCAGTGTTAAATTTCACTTCTAAATTTGCAGTTTTATCAACTCTATGTTGCATTGCTTTAGAAGCGCGCATATAATCTTTACGCACCAATAAAGTTACTTTTTTACAAATATTTGCCAAATAAGTAGCTTCTTCTGCAGCAGTATCTCCTGCTCCAACAACTACCACATCTTGTCCCTTATAAAAGAAACCATCGCAAGTTGCGCACGCAGATACTCCACCACCAATTAAACGTTGTTCACTTTCTAAACCTAAATATTTTGCAGTTGCACCAGTAGAAATAATCACAGTATTTGCTTCAATTACTTTATTACCATCAACAGTTACTTTATGAATACCTCCAACTTCTTTACTAAAATTTACTTCTGTAACTAAACCAAAACGAACTTCAGTTCCAAAACGTTCGGCTTGTTTTTTTAGATCTTCCATCATTGCTGTACCATCCGTTCCATTAGGGTATCCTGGAAAATTATCCACCTCTGTAGTAGTTGTAAGCTGACCGCCCATTTGCATTCCAGTATACATAACCGGTTTCAAATCTGCTCTAGCCGCATAAATTGCAGCGGTATATCCAGCAGGTCCTGAACCAATTATTAAACATTTTATTCTTTCAATTGTATTAGACATAATTGTTACTTTTTAAATAATCTTCAAATTTATAGCAATTAATTATAAATAAATACCTTTGTTTATAATTTTTAATAATGAAATCATAAAAAGATACTATTAATAACTCTTGTTAAAATTAAACCCTAATTTTACTATACTTTTAAAATTTATCATCATAAATTATGAATCCCGTAAATTATATTAACTCCATAGAAGCTTCAGACGAAATTCTTTTAAAAGAATCTGCTGTTTTATATTATTTTTCAACTACTTCATGCAATGTAGGAGAAGCATTTGAGCCTAAAGTTATAAAACTACTTGATGAAAATTTTCCAAAAATAAAGTTTTACAAAATAGACCTTAATTTTTCTCCGGAACTAGCAGCAAAGTATAGCGCTTTTGTAGAGCCAACAATACTAGTATTTTTTGAAGGAAAAGAAACCATTAGAAAAAGCAGAAATATTGGTGTTTTTGAGCTTGAAGATGCTATTAAAAGACCTTATAAACTTATTTTTGAATAATTGCTTGTATTCTACTTTTTAAGTTTTATATTTGCACACCGAAATTAATATGGGTAGTAGTTTTAAACTTCGCTCTAAAAATTTGAGTATAAAAGAAATATTGTTGTTGTTTTAATAAGTTTATTTCTTTAAAACTCGGGGTGTAGCGTAGCCCGGTTATCGCGCCGCGTTTGGGACGCGGAGGTCGCAGGTTCGAATCCTGCCACCCCGACCAATTTAAAAAACCTTTCAATTTTATTTGAAAGGTTTTTTTATTTTTTAATCTTCTTTTTTAATGCTAATATTTTCCTTTTTTATTTACCAAAATTGATATAAATCATTATATATCAACTGATAGCAATCATTGATTCCAAGATAAAAAACAAATAATTTTAAAGTAATATTAACTAAAAGCTTTAAAATTATGAAAAAACTATTAATAAGTTTCCTAATTTTTGGGTTAGCAATTCAAACGTTTGCCCAAATAAAAACTGAACAACTTTCTGAAGTTGTAATTGCTGCTACAAACTATAAATACTTAAATAAAACTGGTATAGAAAACGCTTCAGTTCCTGTATCATTATTAGAGCATAAAGTAGCTAGCTTCGACCTAAAAAACTCTGAATACTATAGAGATGATTATGATTATTATGAAATTACATTTTATATTCCTGAAGGTTTTATTCTTGCTGCTTATGATAAAAATGGAGAAATTATTAGAACTGCAGAAAGATTTAACGATGTAGCATTACCAAAAGCAGTAATTACTGCAATTACAAAAAGATTTCCGATGTGGGTAATTAAAAAAGATGTGTATTTAGTAAGTTATTACGATTCAGGAAAAATAACTAAAAAATATAAAATAACCCTTGAAAATGGTGATGAAAGATTAAAAATTAAAACCGATGCTGAAGGTAATTTCCTTTAATAAATTAATGTAATAAAACAAAAGGAGCTGTTAAGTGTAACGGTTCCTTTTTTTATTTTTTAAATCTTTTGTTATAAAATTATAACTGATTAATTAAGAACACTTCAATCAAAAAAATAGTATAAATGCAAAATTTATAGTAACTTTAAAATAGAATAGGTTTTAAATATTATTCCAATTACATTAAATGCTAAATCATCTATTAAGATGAATAACACACAAAAAATACTAACTAGTTTCAAAACCTTTTTTATTGAAATAGGAGAGTTATCTTTTTTTGCCAAACGTTTTTTTAAAGAAGTTTTTTCAACACCATTTGAATTTAAAGAGCTACTACGCCAATGTTATAATATGGCAAATAAATCATTAATTTTAGTTGGTGTTACAGGCTTTATTCTTGGATTGGTATTTACATTACAATCTAGACCAACTTTAATGGAATTTGGCGCGGCATCTTGGATGCCATCTATGGTTAGTATTTCAATTGTAAGAGAAATTGGCCCAGTAATTATTGCATTAATTTGCACAGGTAAAATTAGTTCAGGAATTGGAGCAGAATTAGGCTCTATGAGAGTTACTGAACAAATTGATGCTATGGAAGTTTCTGGCACAAACCCTTTTAAATATTTAGTAGTTACACGCATTTTAGCCGCAACCCTAATGTTGCCATTACTTATTATTTTTGGTGATGCAATTGCACTATTTGGATCTGCACTAGTAGAAAATTTAAAAGGAAATGTTTCTTTTTTACTTTACTTTAATAAGGTTTTTGATGCTTTAAAATTTTCAGATATAATTCCTGCAACCATAAAATCATTTTTCTTTGGATTTGCTATCGGACTAGTAGGTTGTTTTAAAGGTTATTATTGTAAAAAAGGAACCGTAGGAGTTGGAGAAGCCTCAAATTCTGCTGTAGTTTATACTTCTATGTTGCTATTTGTTATTGACTTTATTGCTGTATTTATTTCGGATATATTCTTTGAAATTTAAAAAAAATGACAACACCTAAAAACATAAAACCTGTATTGAATATAAAAAACTTAAAAAAAAGTTTTGGAGACAACACTGTTTTAAACGGATTTTCAATGCAACTTTTTGAAGGTGAAAACTTAGTGATTATGGGTAAATCAGGCTCAGGTAAATCCGTAATGATAAAATGTTTGGTTGGCTTATTATTTCCAGATGAAGGTACAATTGAAATTTCCGGAAAAAACATATCAGAATTATCACAAAATGAAATGAATGTTTTGCGTACCGAAATAGGATTTCTTTTTCAAGGAAGCGCCTTATATGATTCTATGACTGTACGAGAAAATTTAGAATTTCCATTACGAAAAAGCAATAAAACAACTGAGGAAATTGAAAAATTAGTTACAGAAGCATTAAAAAGTGTTGGATTGCTATCTGCTATAAATTTAATGCCCGAAGAATTATCTGGTGGAATGAAACGAAGAGTAGCTTTAGCGCGCGCTATAATAATGAAACCTAAAATTATAATTTTTGATGAACCAACAACAGGCTTAGACCCAATAACAGCAAAGGAAATTATTGAATTAATGAAAAATATTCAAAAGCAATACAACACATCTTCTTTAATAATAACACATGATGTGGATTGCGCACGAGTTATAGCAAACAGAATGATTTTACTGATAGACGGAATTAATTATGCCGAAGGAACTTTTAAAGAATTAACAGCTTCAAAAGACAAAAAAATACAAGCATTTTTTAAATAAATATGTTAAGAAGCATTTTATTCTCATTAAAATAAACAGAATCAACAAAATTAAAAGCTAGAAATTTTTAATTACAAATAAAATAAACCACAAAAAATAGATTAATAATGAAACAAACAAGCACACAAAAATTTTATCTGGGTTTATTTATAATTATAAGTACAATTGTATTAATTATTGCACTGTATTTTATTGGAAACAGACAAAATTTATTTGGCAAAACGTTTAAAATAAACGCAGTTTTCAACAATGTAAATGGCTTGCAACTAGGTAATAACGTCCGCTACTCAGGAATAAACGTTGGTACGGTTAAAAAAATAGAAATGGTAAACGACACTACTATTTGCGTGGAAATGATTGTTGAAAATAAATTTTTAAATCATTTAAAAAAGAATGCAGTTGCAGCAATTGGTTCTGATGGTTTAGTGGGTAGTATGGTTATAAATATTGTCCCAAATCATAAAGAGGCACCTAATTTAATTCCTGGAGACACAATAAAGTCATATAGTAAAATATCTACAAATGATATGCTTGAAACCTTAAATGCTACCAATGAAAATGCTGCCATTTTAACATCAGATTTATTAAAAATAACCTCAGCAATTAATCAAGGAAAAGGTACTTTAGGTATGCTAATTAAAGATCCTGAGTTAGCATCAAACCTACAACATACCGTACTTAACTTAAAAATTGCAAGTAATGATGCGGCAAAAACTATAAAAGAAATAAAACAAATTGTAGAAGCTATAAATTACGAAGAAAGCATTGCCTCCACTCTTTTAAGCGACTCAATTTCTGCAAATAAAATAAAATCTATTATTACTAATTTAAATAAAAGCAGTGTTGAAATAAACAAAGTAGTTACCAATTTAAACAGCACAATTACCACTATGAAAGATGGAAAAGGAGCCATAAATTATTTATTAACAGACACCTTGCTAGTTAAAAACATAGATAGTACAATGCTAAATATTAAAAAAGGAAGCGTAAAATTAAATGAAGATTTAGAAGCTTTAAAACATAATTTTTTATTGAGAGGCTATTTTAGAAAATTGGAAAAAGAAAAAGAAAAGGCCGCAAAAAAGAATGCTCCAAATTGAGAAATATCATTTTATAAACGCTAATTTTTTACTACTTTTTATGTTCTAAATTATAAGGTCATGAAAAAAATTATTTTCGTTAGTTTTTTCTTTTGCTTTCTTTTAATAGAAAGTTGTGGCCCAGTTGTATTTACAACAAGATTAGGGCACACTCCTCCACCTTGGTTTTACCCAAATAGAATTGAAACTGTTAGGTATGTTTATTTCCCAGATTACACAATTTATTACGATTTTTCTCAACGTAACTATCGCTATTTAGAAAATGGTGTTTGGGTTACGGTAAATGTGCTTCCTTCAAGATTTAATTCTATTAATTTAAGACGAAGTAAACAAGTAAGAATTACAAATTATTATGATGATGATATTAAAAGATATCATAATGAAATTAGAAAAAATTCAACTTCAAAAAGATCTAATTAAATAGTACTAAAATGACAGATATAAAATTGCTTTTTAAAACATTTGCACTCATTTTTATATTTATTGCATTTATATTTTTTAGTGTTGAAGACAGATCTAAACCCATAAAAAAAACACAACAAAAAACAATACAAAATGATACGGTAAAAAAAACAACCACAACTTTTACTGTTGCTAAAGACATTCAAATAAAAAATTATTTTCAATATTTAGATTCTATAATAAATTATTACAATTCAACCACAAACTATAATTTAACCGAGCATTTATTAGTAAGATTTAATCCGTGGATATTGGATACTTTAGCAAATACAGATTATTACAGAATGCAAGAAAAAGACTCTTTTGTTTATAATCAAAAAAAATTAATTGCACTTAAAAAAGGAGCTGTAATTATAATTCCCGATGAAAAATCTGCCAAGAACTTATTAAATTCTTTTAATAAAACACATATTGTAATTAACATTCCAGAATATAAATTAAGAATTTATGAAGACTCAATAAAACTATTTGAATTTCCAATTAGAGTTGGAAGAAATGAAAAGAAATACTTAAAAATGGCAAAAACAGTTATTGATTTAAAAACCAAAACTGGTGAAGGAAAAATAATTAAACATATTAAAAACCCAGATTACTACAATCCTGTTAACAATCAAAAATATTATTTAACGCGTCGCGACGATAAAAAAACAACAAAAATGCCCCAAATTCCTTGGATAGAAACTGAAATAAATGGTGTTAGAAACGGGCAATTAATTCATCCAACCACCAATCCAATTACATTAAACAAAGCCTATTCTAATGGTTGTATTGGCACCAAAGAAGCCGATGCTTGGGTTATATATTACTACGCTCCAATTGGAACAAAAATTACAATAAATTACCAATTATCAATAAAAAATAATGATGGTAGTACCATTCTTTTACCCGATATTTATAACTATTCTGAAAAACCAATTACTCCTTAAAAATTTAATTTCATTTTAAATTAAACACACTTATTTTTATAAAATAATCTCATTTCATAAACTATTGAATAGTTTTTAAATAAATAAAGCCTCTAAAATTAAATTTTAACGCGATTTTTTCCGAAATTTAATACGCAATTGACTTTAATACATTGCTTTCTATGTTTTATAAAGATAAATATATATTTAATATTCTATTTGAAGCAATTCCTGAAGGTGTACTAATAATAGATAAAAACCAAACTATTGTTGCTGCAAATCATCCTGCTGAGAAAATGTTTGGCTATAAAAAAGGTGAATTAACAAACAACCATTTTAATTGCTTAATTCCAAAACAAATGAGAGATTCTCATATTTCCTTTTTTGAAAACTTTAAAAATTCTAACACCACCAAAAGAATAAACCAAGAGTTAAATTTAATTGCATTATCTAAATGCAATAAAAAATTTCCAATAGAAATAGGATTAAATCCGTTTACCTATGAAAATAAAAAATATGTAATTGCTTTAATAATAGATATTTCATTACGTAGGCAAAACGAAAAAAGAGATCATTTTTTAAAACTAGAACTTGAGAAAAAAATTACCCAAAAAACGGCCGATTTACATAACACTATTACCCAATTAAAAGAATTAAATCAGAATTTTAAAAAAGAAATAAAAAAAAGAATTACAGCAGAAAATAATTTAAAAATTGCCTTAAAAAAAGAAAAGGAATTAAATAATTTAAAATCTAAATTCCTAACAATGGTTTCTCATGAATTTAAAACTCCGTTAAGCGGTATTTTAACATCATCAATGCTATTAAATAAATACCACCTTACAAAAGAGCAAAATAAAAGAGATAAACATATAAAAACCATTACAAATAAAGCCCAATATTTAGATACCATTTTAAACGATTTCTTATCTATTGAACAATTAGAAGCAAACAATATTAATTACAAATTCACTAATTTTAATTTAAGCACGGTTATTAATGAAGTTATTTATAACGCAAATATGTTGTTAAAAGAAGGACAACACATACAATTCCCATCTAATATTGATGAGTTTAAAATTACCCAAGACGAAAAATATTTAAAACTAGCTTTAACCAATGTACTTAATAATGCCATAAAATATTCTCCAGAAAACAGCAACATTCAATTACTTATATCTCAAACCAATTCAAACTTCGAATTTAAAATTATCGACCACGGAATTGGCATACCAGAACAAGATAAAAAATTTATTTTCAATAGGTATTTTAGAGCCGAAAATGCATTAAATGTTCCTGGAACCGGAATTGGACTAAATATTGTTAAAGATCATATAGAAAATTTAGGTGGAACCATTAACTTTATTAGCAATGTAAACAAAGGTTCAACATTTATACTAACCATACCAAATAAAACTGAACATGAAAACCATACTATTAATTGAAGACGATGCAGTTGTTAGAGAAAATACCGCAGAATTATTAGAACTGGCCAACTATCACGTTTTAACAGCTGCAAATGGTAAAATTGGCGTTAATTTAGCAAAAAAACACCTGCCAGACATTATAATTTGCGACATTATGATGCCCGAATTAAATGGCTACGGAGTACTTCAAATTTTATCAAAAGAAAAAATAACCCAGCACATTCCATTTATTTTTTTATCAGCAAAAACAGAGCATAAAGATGTTAGAAAAGGTATGAATATGGGCGCCGATGATTATTTAACAAAACCTTTTGATGAATCTGAACTGTTTAGTGCTATTGAAAGCAGATTGGCAAAAGTGGCTATTTTAAACGAAAAATCTGAGGATG
>NZ_JBFHHX010000058.1:0-19094 GCF_041596795.1 Lutibacter sp. | reverse complement strand
CTATCAAGAGCTTTTTAATAAAAATAAACATTGGATAAATTGTGAAAATTCAATTACTACAATAGATTCTTTTCTAATTAAAAATTGGATAGAACGTTTGTATTTTGAAAGATTAGAGCAAAAAGCTAGCTATTTTCAAACCGTTTTAACCAATACAAATAACAATTGGGAAGCAACATTATTTGTGTTATTGGCTAAAAATTTTGGATTAAAAGTGAACTCAGAAGCATTTTTAAATATGGCCAATTCGTTTGATTTTTCAATTTTAAGAAAAGTATCATTCAGTAAAATACAATTAGAAGCCTTGTTATTTGGACAAAGTGGTTTGTTGTTAACTAGTGTTGAATCGGAATATTTTAAGAGGTTAAAAAAAGAATATGAGTATTTAAAAGTTAAGTTTAAATTGGTTGAACCTTTAAAAATGGAACTTCAATTTTTTAGACTTAGGCCAAATAATTTTCCAACCATTAGAATATCTCAGTTAGCAACGTTGTATTATACATATCAACAATTATTTTCAAAAATAATTGAAATAGAGAATGTTACCGAATTTTACAATGTGTTAACTAGTGCTACTTCTAGTTTTTGGGAAACGCATTATACTTTTAAAAAAGAATCTAAAAAAAGTATAAAAAAACTATCAAAAGGGTTTATAGATTTGTTGATTATTAATACCATTATTCCTTTAAAGTTTATGTATTTAAAAAGCTTAGGAACAACCGATTTTTCTACAGTAATTTCAATAATTGAACAAATTAAACCCGAAAAAAACACTATAATTTCTAAATTTAATCAGTTAAAAATAGAATGCAATAATGCTTTAGAAACCCAAGCATTATTGCAACTAAAAAATGAATATTGTAACAAACAGCGTTGTTTGCATTGTTCTATTGGTAAAGCTGTTTTAAATAAAGGTTAATGTTTTAAAGATTTTTCTCGGATGGCTTTAAATTCTGATTTTTCATTCCATTTAGGGTAACTAGATTCATTTGCTAATTTATATCCAATTTTAAAAAAGAGTTTGGCATCTTCAACTATTCCAGATAAATCTGCTGTAGTTGGGTTGTACTCATCAGATGGTTTGTGATAGGCATTTTCCCAATAATTATTAATTTGTGTTTGTGCCCATTCTTTACCTTTTGTTCTACTATCTTGCCAACCTTTTATAAATAAGGAGGGAATACCAACCTGAGCAAAACTAAAGTGATCAGATCTAAAATACATTCCATTTTCAGGCGACGATTCTTCAATTATATAGCGATCTTGCTCTTTAGCTGCTTCTTTCACATATAAATCTAATTCCGATTGTCCAAAGCCTGTAATAGTAACATCCTTCATTTTACCCATTGGTAATAACAATTCATAATTTAGGTTTGCAATTGTTTTTTCTGGAGGGAAAAGTCCATTTTGGGCGTAAAATTTAGAGCCAATTAAACCAGTCTCTTCGGCTGTTACAGAAATAAAAACTACAGATCGTTCTGGTTTTTTCTTTAATTTTGAAAATGCTTTAGCAGTTTCTAAAAAAGCGGCTAATGCAGTTCCGTTATCCATAGCTCCATTATAAATAGAATCTCCGTTTTGAACCGGGCCAATACCAAAATGATCCCAATGTGCACTATAAACAATACATTCATTAGGGTATTTTGATCCTTTAATAATTCCTACAACATTTTTACTGTTTTGAAATTTTAGTTGGGTTTTAATGGTTAAGTTTAAATTACAATTTAAGCTTATAGCATTAAAATTTGAAGTTTCAGCTTGTTTAGCAAGTGTTTCAAAGTTTAAGTCAGATTTTTCGAATAATTTTTTGGTTGCATCTTCTGTAATCCAACCTTCAAGCTTACATTTATTTTTATTACCGTTTTTAGTTTGTATAGAAATTCCAAAACCAGATGTGTTTGTTAATACTTGCCATCCGTAACCTGCAGGTTTTGTTGAGTGAATAACAAGAATACCTTTTGCACCTTGTCTGGCGGCTTCTTCATATTTATATGCCCATCGACCATAATATGTCATTGAATTTCCTCTAAACAATTTGTTGTTTTGAGTAGCAAAACCTGGGTCATTTACTAAAACCAGAACAATTTTATCTTTTACATTTATATTTTTATAATCATCCCAACCATATTCAGGTGCTACAATTCCATATCCAGCAAAAATAATTTCAGAATTTTTTATGGTAATTGAATCTTTAATGTGTGGAGTTTTAGCTATATAATCTTTTGTAAGTTCTAATGTTATATCTCCATTTTTGGTGTTTATAGTAATACTTTTATCTGGAGAATATTTTAGTTCAACAGCTGGTACATTTTGAAAATAGCTACCATTATAAGCACCTTCTATGCCCATTTTTTTAAAAGCATTTGCAATGTACTCAGTGGTTTTTTCTTCGCCAATTGTAAATGGTTTTCTTCCTTGAAATTCATCGGAAGACAAAGCAATAATGTGTTTTTCTAAATCTTTTGAATTAATTGAATTTTCAGCTTCTAAAACTTGATTTTGGTTTGTACAGCTACTGAAAATTATTAGTAAAAGTAAAATACTAATGTTTTTTAATGAAGTAAACATAAACTAATTTTTATTAAATATAGTGCTATCAAAAATACTATAAAATCATTACTTATTTAAGTGTTTTTAATAAAGTTAATTTGCTAATTTATAAGCTTAATTATAAAAGCTAATTATTAGTTGTGTACCAGTTTTTTAAACGTACATCAATAGATTTGTTTTCAGTGTTTACTAAATTTTTAAAGGCATTAACATCACTTAAGCCATCAGTACCTCTGTAATGATATGGATATACAATTTTTGGTTTAAATTCTAAAACTGCACTTGTAGCTTGTTCAATTGTCATAGTAAACGGTAAATTCATACAAATAAAAGCAATATCAATATTCTGTAGATTTCTCATTTCTGGAATATCTTCAGTATCTCCAGAGATATAAATTTGTTGGTTGTCAATAGTTAAAATATAGCCATTTCCTCTTCCTTTCGGATGCTTTTTACTTGGAGGGTTTTCAGGTAAATTATACATTGGTATTGCTTTTATAAAAAAATCTAACCTGTGTATTCCTTGTCCGTTTTCTAAAATAGTAATTTTAGACTTATATTTTTCTGAAATTTGATCAGCAACAGCTTTTGGAGTAATAAAAATTGCTTTGGACGTGTTAATAGAATCTAATGTTTTTTCATCTAAATGGTCTCCGTGTATATCTGTAATTAATACAATATCAGGTGCTTGTAAGTTTTTATAAGGAGTAAAACCCCCGTAAGGATCTACATAAATAGTTTTGTTGTTATATGTTAAAACCAAACTTCCGTGTACAATTGGCTGAATTTTTAATATACCATTTTGCGTTTTTATTTCATCAAAAGGTGTGTTTTGCGAAAAGCTAAAAGAGCTAATAAAAAGTAAAAGTATTCCTGAGATTATTTTAGTATTCATAAATTTTATTTAAAAAAAACGTTTTGTTAAATATACTATTAATTTTAATACTGCTACTTTTGTGCCACATTTTTTAAATATGAAAAAAACACTAAAGTTTCCGTCACCTTATTCGGTTTTATTTATTGCCATTATACTTAGCGCAATTGCAACTTGGTTCCTTCCTGCAGGGCATTACAATACTTTACTTTATGAGAGTTCTACCAATGAATTTATTATAAGTTCAGGAGAAAATGAGGAAAGAGTTGTGGCTTCTCAAGAACTATTAGATGCTTATAATATTGCTATATCTTTAGATAAATTTGAAGAAGGTAAAATTAAAAAACCTATTTCTATTCCTGGAACTTATAGTAAGGTGGATGCTAAGCCTCAAGGTTTTTTTGAAATTTTGTTTGCCCCAATAAAAGGAATTTATGAAGCTATTGATAT
Source organism: Lutibacter sp. (assembly GCF_041596795.1). Classification (GTDB taxonomy): domain Bacteria; phylum Bacteroidota; class Bacteroidia; order Flavobacteriales; family Flavobacteriaceae; genus Lutibacter. The sequence continues at coordinate 15,220 of NZ_JBFHHX010000058.1, read as the reverse complement.
TATATTGTTTGTTTTAATTATTGGCGGTTTTATTGGTGTTTTTAATAGTTCAGGAGCCTTTAATGATGGTGTTGGTTTTTTAGCGCATAGATTAAATGGAAAAGAAAATATTTTAATAATTATAGTAACAACACTTATTGCCATTGGTGGTACAACTTTTGGTTTGGCTGAAGAAACTTTGGCTTTTTATCCAATTTTGGTTCCTGTTTTTTTAGCAGCAGGTTACGATTTAATTGTTCCGGTTGCGGTAATTTATATTGGTTCATCTATTGGATCTATGGCATCAACTGTAAACCCATTTTCAACAATTATAGCTTCAGATGCTGCTGGTGTAAATTGGACAGTAGGTATTTACAGCAGACTAGCTTTACTGGTTTTAGGTTTGGCGGTTTGTATTTGGTTTGTTATAAGATATGCAAATAAAATTAAAAAAGACCCTACAAAATCGTTATTATACAATACAAAACTAAGCAGTCCTTTTGATTCAAATTTAAAAGTTTTACCACAATCATCTTTAAAATCAATTACAAAAGTGCTGTTAAGCTTATTTGCTTGTACTTTTATTGTTATGATTTATGGGGTTTCTGTTTTAGGTTGGTGGTTTGAGGAAATGACAGCATTGTTTTTAGTTGCAGCTATTTTAATTGGAATTTTGCAAAGAGTTGGGGAACAGAATTTTATTAAAGAATTTATAAATGGGGCAAAAGATTTATTAGGAGTATCATTTATTATTGGTATTGCCCGAGGTGTAACCTTTGTGCTAAATGAAGGACAAATTTCTGATACAATACTATTTTACGCTACTAATATTGTTGAAGGAATGCCTCCAGCGTTGTTTTTGCCAATTTTAATGATGGTGTTTTTTGTGTTAACCTTATTTATATCTTCATCATCTGGTTTGGCTTTAGTAACAATGCCTATAATGAGCTCTTTAGCACCAGTAGTGGGAGTTCCACCAGAGGAAATAGTAAACACATATTTATTTGGAATGGGATTAATGAGTTTTATTACCCCAACAGGTTTAATATTACCTTCGCTAGCAATGGTAAATGTAAATTATAATATTTGGTTAAAATTTATTTGGCCATTAATGTTAATATTGGCAATTTTATCATTTATAATTTTATGGGGTGGACTATTATTTTAAGTTTTAAAATAATCTTTCACCCAAGCAACTAGTTGGTTTTCTGTTAATTGATCCGATTTAAAAACACCTAATAGTTTTGGAGCTAGTAGCATATTGTTTTTAATTTCTTTTTTCAATATTTTTTTCATTTTTGATGGACCAAATATTACAAAAGAGTCGCAGTTGGTTAATTCTTTCAATAAATTTTTAATAAATTCATTGGTTTGAAACGCCTGTTTGTTTTCTCTATTTTTCTCATAGGTGATGTATTGGCCACCAAACCTTCCAAATTTTTTAGATTCACCTTCAACACGTTCTCTAAATTCTATATTAGATTCAATAGTTTTAATAGTGTGATTTCCGTTGGACAAATTAATAATAAAAGCTTGTTTAGAGTCTAACCATATTCCAATGTTTTTTTTCATAATTGAAAAGTTTTAAATTAATGAAACAAAGGGGTATTAAGTTTGATAGGATGATTACATAAAGTTACAAAAAAAAAAGGCTAAAAAGCAAAAGCTGCAATTTTTTTATTGCAGCTTTTACGAGTAATTAAATTGATTGAGCTTGAATATGTTTAAAAACAATATTTATTTTCGGCAATAACTTTTGCCGCAATTGTTTTTCTTAAAGCAATTGTATTAGGGTTATTTGTGTATTTTGTAAAACGTTTTAATCCCATTAATAACATGCGTTGTTCGTCTCCTTCAGCAAAATAAACAATAGCCTCTTTTCCCATAGTTGCAGATTTTTCAACTGCATTAAATAAGTTTAATTTAGCCATTGCAATTTGAATTTCAGCTTCTTTTTCAGAAGTTAATTTAGCTACTTTCTCAGCTTTTAAAATAGCAGATTCAGCCATATAAACTTCAATCATTACTTCAGCGGCAGACAATACTAATTGTTGATGGTTTTCTAAATCCATACCATAAGTTTGTACTGCTTTTCCTGCAATCATTAAAAAGGCTTTTTTTAATTTAGCAATCATTGCTTTTTCTTCTGATAAAATTTCGGAATAATCTGGCGTATCAAAAGATGGAATTCCTAATAAACTATTACCAACTTCCATTGCAGGGGTTAACAAATCAATTTCTCCTTTCATTGCTTTTTTAAGCAACATTCCCACGGTTAATAATCTATTAATTTCGTTGGTTCCTTCATAAATTCTTGTTATTCTGGCATCTCTCCACGCACTTTCCATTGGTGTATCTTTTGAGAATCCCATTCCTCCAAAAATCTGAATTCCTTCATCAGAAACAAATTGAGAAACTTCAGATCCAAATACTTTTATAATAGCACATTCAATAGCATATTCTTGAAAAGCAGCTAATTCTGCATCTTGATGAGATTTTCCAGCAGCTAATTCTGCATCAATCATATTTTGAATGTCTTTTGCAGCTCTGTAACAAGCAGCATCTAATGTAAAAGTTTTAGCACTCATATCTGCAAATTTCTTTTGAATTGCACCAAAACTTGAAATAAGTGTGTTAAATTGTTTACGTTCATTACCATATTTTACGGCTTCGGTAACAATTCTTCTACTAGCATCTAAACAAGCAGCACCTAATTTTATACGACCAACATTTAAAGAGTTCATAGCAATTTTAAAGCCTTTTCCTCTTTCTGAAAGCATATTTTCAATAGGAATTAAAGTATCATTAAAAAATACTTGACGGGTAGATGAAGAGTGGATTCCCAATTTTTTTTCTTCTTCACCTAACGTAACACCATTAGGGTTATTTTTATCGAATTCCATGATAAAAGCAGTGATATTTTTATCATCTTCAATTCTAGCAAAAACTATAAAAATCTCAGCAAATCCTGCGTTTGAAATCCACATTTTTTGTCCGTTAATTTTATAATGTTTTCCATCAGCAGTAAGTTCAGCAGTAGTTTTTCCAGAATTAGCATCGCTACCAGCTCCTGGTTCTGTTAAACAATATGCTCCAAATTTTTTGCCAGCAGTTAAAAATGGAATATATTTTTGCTTTTGTGCTTCAGTTCCATATAAAAAAATAGGCATTGTACCAATTCCAGTATGTGCTCCAAAAGCGGTTCCTAATGAACCAGTTGCTGATGATATATAATCAGTAACTAACATTGTTGATACAAATCCCATTCCTATTCCTCCATATTGTTCAGGAATTGACACACCTAAAAATCCCATTTCTCCAGCTTTACGCATTACTTCTTCGGTAAGTGCATAATCTTTATTTTCAAATCTCTCTTTATAAGGCCAAACTTCACGGTCTATAAATTCTATAACCGCGTCTTTCATCATTTTTTGTTCTTCATTAAATTCTTCAGATACAAAAATATCTGTTGCTTTAATTTCTTTTATTAGGAATTCTCCTCCTTTTATTGTTGCCATAATTTTTTTAGATTTTAGTAATTTATTTTAGTAATTCAAAAACACCTGCAGCACCTTGTCCGGTTCCAACACACATAGTTACAATACCATATTTGTTTTTTCTACGACGCATTTCGTTAAATAACTGTACAGAAAGTTTTGCTCCTGTACAACCTAATGGATGACCTAATGCAATTGCGCCACCATTAACATTTACAATTTCTTGATTAATGTTAAGCTCTCTCATGACTGCCAACGATTGTGAAGCAAAGGCTTCATTTAATTCAATTAAATTAATATCATTTAATGTAAGGTTAGCTTGTTTTAATGCTTTTGGGATTGCTTTTACAGGACCAATTCCCATAATGCGAGGTTCAACACCAACTGCAGCAAAGGAAACCATACGCGCAATTGGCTCAATGTTTAATTCTTTTACCATTTCTTCACTCATTACTAATAAAAATGCAGCGCCATCACTCATTTGACTCGAGTTTCCTGCAGTAACACTTCCATCTAAGGCAAAAACTGGACGTAATTTTGATAAAGCTTCAATTGAGGTTCCTTTACGTGGCCCTTCATCAGAAGAAACAGTATAATTTTTAGTTTGTTTTTTCCCGTTTTCATCTAAAAAAATGTTTTCAACGGTTATAGGAACAATATCATCATTAAATTTTCCTTCTTCTTGAGCTTTTAATGCTTTCATATGCGATTTAAAAGAAAATTCATCTTGATCTTCACGTGAAACTTTAAATTGTTTTGCTACTGCTTCGGCAGTTAATCCCATTCCCCAATAATAATCCTCATTCCCTTCTTTTGCTGTTTTGTAATTTGGAACTGGACGATATCCACCCATAGGAATGTAACTCATACTTTCAACGCCACCCGCAATAATACAATCTGCCATTCCAGATTGTATTTTAGCTACGGCAATACTTACGGTTTCTAATCCGGATGCGCAATATCTGTTTACGGTCATACCAGGAACATCTTCAACTTTTAATCCCATTAAAGAAATTAATCGTCCAATATTTAAACCTTGCTCGGCTTCTGGCATTGCATTTCCTACAATTACATCATCAATTCTATGTTTGTCTAGTTGTGGGAAATCTTTTAATAAATGTTCAATTGTTTCCGCAGCCAATTCATCAGGTCTTTTAAACCTAAATACACCTTTAGGTGCTTTACCAACTGCTGTTCTATATCCTTGTACTATATATGCTGTTTTCATGTGTTTTAGTTTCTTAAAGGTTTTCCAGTTTTTAACATATGCTCAATGCGTTCTAATGTTTTACGCTCGGTACATAAACTCATAAAAGCTTCACGTTCAAGATCTAATAAGTATTGTTCAGAAACATAAGTTGGTTCGGATAAATCTCCACCAGCCATTACATATCCTAATTTATTGGCTATTTTTTTATCGTGTTCTGAAGCGTAATGACCTTTTTGTAAACTATCTGTTCCAACTAAAAACATACCTAATGCTTGTTGACCATATACCAATACTTTTTTAGGTGTAGGTTGTGTGTAGCCATCTTCTAACATTTGAATAGCGTGACGTTTTGCAGTAGCTATTTGCCTGTCTTTATTAACTACAACAATATCTTTATGTTCTTTAAAGAAACCTAAATCATAAGCTTCATGTGCAGAAGTTGCAACTTTTGCCATTGCTACATTAATAAAGTAATCTCTTAATTTATTTAATTTAACATCATCTTTTAATAAACCTTCGGAAGCTCTTAAAGCCATTTCTTTTGAACCAGCACCACCAGGAATAATTCCAACACCAAATTCTACCAAACCAATATAAGTTTCAGCAGCAGCAATTACTTTATCGGCATGCATACTCATTTCACAAGCACCACCAAAAGTATATCCGTGAGGCGCAATAATAGTAGGACAAGAAGAGTAGCGTAAACGCATTACCGTATCTTGAAAATATTTTACAGAGAAATTAAGTTCATCATATTCTTGTTCAACAGCCATCATAAATGCCATGGCTAAATTTGCTCCAACAGAGAAATTAGCAGCTTGATTTCCTAAAATAACAGCATTGTATTCGGTTTCAGCTAAATCAATACCTTTATTTATAGCTTGTAAAACTTCACCACCTAATGTGTTCATTTTAGATTGGAATTCTACGTTTAAAACTCCGTCTCCTAAATGTTGTATAGATGCTCCTGCATTTGACCAAATAGTTTTGGCTTCGCGAATATTATCAAGAATTATAAAACTATCTTGACCAGGAATTTTTTCTTGTTTTTTTGATGGAACTGCATAATAATATTTAGCTCCTTCTTTAATAGTATAGAATGATTTATTTCCACTAGCAACCATTTCGGTTACCCAATTAGCAACTGGAATATTTTCGGCTTGCATTAATTCAATTCCAGCCTCTACACCAACAGCATCCCAAATTTGGAAAGGACCATGTTCCCAACCAAAACCAGCTTTCATAGCATCATCTAATCTATATAATTCATCTGAAATTTCAGGAATTCTATTCTGAACATAGCCAAACATAGCTGCAAAATTCTTTCTGTAAAACTCTCCAGCTTTATCTTTGCCTTTCACTAAAACTTTAAAACGATCAATAACCTTATCAATGGTTTTAGTCATTTCTAAAGTAGCAAATTTGGCTCTTTTATTTGGGCGATATTCTAAGGTGTCTAAATCTAAAGAAAGTATATTTTTTTTACCATCTTCAACAACCATTTTGTAAAATCCTTGTTTGGTTTTACTTCCTAGCCATTTATTTTCCATCATTTTATTGATGAATGTTGGCAATTTAAAAAGCTCGTGAGCTTCATCATTTGGACAATTTTGATAAATACCATTGGCAACGTGAACCAATGTATCTAATCCAACAACATCAACAGTTCTAAAAGTGGCAGATTTAGGGCGACCAATAACTGGGCCAGTTAATTTATCAACTTCTTCAACAGTTAAACCTAATTCTTTAACTTGGTGGAATAAACTCATTATTCCAAAAATCCCAACTCTATTTCCAATAAAAGCAGGTGTGTCTTTGGCTAAAACCGAAGTTTTTCCTAAAAACTTTTCGCCATACATCATTAAAAAGTCGGTAACTTCTTGTTTACAATTTGGACCTGGAACTACTTCAAATAGTTTTAAATAACGTGGCGGATTAAAAAAGTGAGTTACAGCAAAATGTTGCTGAAAATCTTCACTTCTTCCTTCATTCATATATTTAATTGGAATACCAGATGTGTTAGAAGTAATTAAAGTTCCTGGTTTTCTATGTTTTTCAATTTTTTCGAAAACTGATTTTTTTATATCTAAACGTTCAATTACTACTTCAATAATCCAATCTACATCTTTTATTTTGTGTAAATCGTCTTCAAGGTTTCCAGTAGAAATTCTTTCAGCAAATTTCTGGTTGTAAATAGGTGATGGTTTCGATTTTAAAGAGGCTGATAAACTATCGTTTACCAATCTGTTTCTAACCATTTTGTTTTCTAGTGTTAGTCCTTTTGCTTTTTCAGCGTCATTTAATTCGCGCGGAATAATATCGAGCAATAGAACTTCAACACCAATATTAGCAAAATGGCAGGCAATTCCGGATCCCATAATTCCAGAACCAATTACTGCTACTTTTTTTATTGGTTTTTTCATGTTTTTGAATTTTATATAGTTGGTTTTTGTATTAAAAGATAGCTTTGTTAGCTATTAATTTATTTATAGTTTCGTTTACTTCAAAAAAGCATTTTATTTTTTCTTCAGAAATATTTTTTCGAACAGTTTCATTAAATAATATCACATGCTCTTTTGAAATTTTTCTCTTTTCAAGTCCAAAAGGTGTTAATTTTATTAAAACACCTCTACCATCATCGGGGTTTTTTTCTCTATAAATTGCTCCTTTTTCTTCCATACTTTTTAATAGTCTGGAAAGACTTGTAGGCTCCATTCCCATTGATGGTCCAAGTGAAGTAGAAGGTGTTCCATGTTCTTTATCTATATTTAATAACACAAATGCCATAGCCATAGAACTATTGTGTTTTATAGCTTGTTCATTGTACATTTTAGCCACAGTTTGCCATGTTGCTCTAAGCACATGGTCAATAGTTTTTTCCTTTTGCATTTATCAAATATATAAAAAATATACTATGCGTGCATAATAAAATATAAAAAAATACTTTTTATTAATGTTTGGTTATTATAAAAAAAAGAGATAAGTTTAAAACAGAAATTCTAATCAACTTAAATATGGCAACAAAAGAACTTTTAGGTAAAATTATAATACAAGAGAATATTGATACTGTAAATGAAAATAAAATACCAAAAACATTTGTTATTAATGTTCCAGATCCGTATAAAAATTACTATGGTAGATTTACAGAAGTTGAAAAACCAAATTCTATAATTTTTGTTACCAAAACTCCAAATTCTTTTGAAAAAATTTTAAGAGTTACTACAAAAATTAATAAAGAACATCGTTTAAAATTAGATGGTGCCAAATGTGAAATTACTATTGGCGATAGAAAACTAAATGGTGTTAGGGTTAAAGGTATAAATAGATATCATGAAATTGTAACCGTTCAAGAATATTATGCTAAGGAAGGTTATGATTTTGCAAAAAGTGAAAAATTTGAGGATGTTGAAGCTTTAATTAGAATAAATAGATTTTTTAGAATTGAAAAATTAGAAAAAGGCATTTATAAATCTAAAAATGAAAGTGATGTTTTTTATGTTGAGGTTCCGAGATATATGAGTTGGGAAGAATTTAAACGTTTAACCTACGAGGTAAAACACAATGTATCTGATTCTAGATATGATATTGCTAAAGGTATATTTTATACTAAAGGAGGTATTGTAGAGATGTTACGTATTGTAAAACCAAAAGCAACAGTAGAGTTATTAAAAACTATTCAAAGCAAATACATAGAAAGACTTCTATAATTTTATTAAAAACTTGACTTAATTCTAATAAAATAAATTTATTTTCGTTGGCAAAATAATATTTATAAGATGGAAAATATTTTAACGGTTGAAAATGTTTGTAAAAGTTATGGGAGTTTTACGGCTTTAAACAACGTTTCAATTTCGGTTCCTAAAGGAAGTGTATTTGGATTACTTGGTCCAAATGGAGCCGGGAAAACCTCGTTAATTAGAATTATAAATCAAATTACTTTACCAGATTCTGGTACCATTTTATTAGATGGTGAAGTTTTACAACCACATCACGTTCATCAAATAGGTTATTTGCCAGAAGAAAGAGGTTTGTACAAAAGTATGAAGGTTGGTGAACAAGCTTTGTATTTAGCACAATTAAAAGGTTTGTCTGAAGCTGAAGCCAAGAAAAAACTTAAATATTGGTTTGAAAAATTTGGTATTTCAGATTGGTGGAATAAAAAAATACAAGAACTTTCTAAAGGAATGGCGCAAAAAGTACAATTTATTGTTACGGTATTGCACAGTCCTAAATTGTTAATTTTTGACGAACCTTTTAGTGGATTTGATCCAATAAATGCAAATTTAATAAAAGATGAAATTTTAAAATTGCGCGATGAAGGAGCAAGCATTATTTTTTCTACTCATAGAATGGAATCTGTAGAGGAGTTGTGCGATTATATAGCTTTAATTAATAAATCGAACAAAATTATTGATGGTAAGTTACACGAAATTAAACAGCAATTTAAAACCAATCAATTTGAAGTTGGTTTAATTTCTAATACTAAAGAAAGTTTGATTAATGATATTTCTTCAAAATTTAGGATAGATATAAATAAAAACATTTCAATTGAAAATGAATTACGTTTGGTGATAGGATTAAATACAAATGAAACTTCAAAAGATTTAATTCAATTTTTAAATGATAAAGCACAAATCAATCATTTTACTGAAATAATTCCAAGTGCAAATGATATCTTTTTAAAAGCCGTAGCAAACAATGGGTAAATTAAAATTAATAATAAAAAGAGAATTTTTTGCAAAAGTAAAAAACAAGTCGTTTATAGTAATGACCATTTTAAGTCCGCTTTTAATGGTAGGTTTTATTTCATTAATTATTTTTTTAAATGTAAAAAATAGTGAAGAGGTGAGAACCATTGCTTATGTAGATAATTCTGAATTATTAGATTCAGTATTTATAAATACTTCTTCAATAAAATATATAAATTTAACAGCTTTAGGGATTGATGAAGCTAGAACGCAAGCGAAAAAATCGTATTACGGAGTGTTGTATATTCCTAAAATGGATAGTTTAAATGCTATTTCAAAAGGCATTTCATTTTATTCGGAAGATGCGCCAAGTTTAAGTTTATTAGGTGATATTGAAAGTAAATTAGAAAAGAAAATAAGAGATTTAAAAATAGAACAATTAAATGTTGATGTTGCTCAAATTAAAGCCACAGAAACAACGGTAGATATTACAACTGAAAATTTTACAGGTGTAAAATCTTCAAAAATTGGAAGTATTTTAAGAATGTTTGCCGGTGGAGGTTTTGGCTATTTAATTTTTATGTTCATCATAATTTACGGAACTTCGGTAATGCGCAGTGTTATTGAAGAAAAAACGAGTAGAATTATTGAGGTTATTATTTCATCAGTAAAACCATTTCAATTAATGCTAGGTAAAATTATTGGAAATGCCTTAGCAGGAATTTTACAATTTATAATTTGGATGATTTCAGCTGGATTTTTATTGTATGTTGTAACCTTATTATTTGGTCCGGAAGCTTCAAGCTCAGGAAATGCATTGGGGCAAATAAACCCAGAAATGGCACAACAAGTTCAAGGAGCATCCGTAAATCAATTACATGAAATTTTAGAAGAAATTAAAAATTTACCGGTTCTTACCTTGTTCTTTGGTTTTATTTTTTACTTTTTAGGAGGCTACTTAATTTACAGCTCTATTTATGCTGCAATTGGTGCGGCTGTTGATAGTGAAACCGATACGCAACAATTTATGATGCCAGTTTTAATGCCTTTAATGATAGCAATTTACGTAGGTTTTTCGGTAATTGAAAATCCACATGGGCCAATTGCTTTAGGCTTTTCTTTATTTCCATTAACATCGCCAATAGTTATGTTAATGCGCATTCCGTTTGGAGTTCCTTGGTGGCAAATAGCTTTATCTATGGCATTATTATTGGTTACATTTGTAGGAATTGTTTGGTTTGCTGCAAAAATTTATCGTGTGGGAATATTAATGTATGGTAAAAAACCAAGTTATAAAGAATTGTATAAATGGTTAAAATATTAAAAAAATTATATGAAAAGTAAAATTTTAATAATTGAAGATGAAGCTGCAATACGAAGAGTTTTATCAAAAATAATTTCAGAAGAAAACGAAAACTATATTGTTGAAGAAGCAGAAGATGGTTTAATTGGAATTGATATGATTACAAAATCTGATTACGATTTGGTTTTATGTGATATAAAAATGCCAAAAATGGATGGTGTTGAGGTTTTAGAGCGTGTAAAAGTGTTGAAACCTGAAATTCCAATGGTAATGATTTCTGGTCACGGTGATTTAGATACAGCCGTAAATACAATGCGTTTAGGTGCTTTTGACTATATTTCTAAACCGCCAGATTTAAATCGCTTGCTAAATACAGTTAGAAATGCCTTAGATAGAAAGGAACTAGTTGTTGAAAATAAATTACTTAAAAAGAAAGTAAGTAAAAAGTATGAGATGATTGGTGAAAGTGATGCCATTGCTCATATTAAAAGTATGATAGAAAAAGTAGCTCCAACCGATGCTCGTGTTTTAATAACTGGACCAAACGGTACAGGAAAAGAACTAGTTGCACATTGGCTGCATGAAAAAAGTGAACGCACTAAAGCGCCAATGATTGAAGTAAATTGCGCGGCAATTCCATCAGAATTAATAGAAAGCGAATTGTTTGGTCATGTAAAAGGATCGTTTACTGGAGCTAATAAAGATAGAGCCGGAAAATTTGAAGCTGCAAATGGAGGTACTATTTTTTTAGATGAAATTGGAGATATGAGTCTTTCAGCTCAAGCAAAAGTATTAAGAGCTTTACAAGAAAATAGGATAGCTAGAGTTGGAAGTGATAAAGATATTAAGGTTGATGTTAGAGTAATTGCAGCAACCAATAAAGATTTGCAAAAAGAAATTGCAGACGGAAAATTTAGAGAAGATTTATATCACAGATTAGCAGTTATTTTAATTGATGTTCCGGCATTAAATAATAGGAGAGAAGACATTCCTTTATTAATTGATTTTTTTGCAAATCAAATTGCACAAGAACAAGGAACAGTTGTAAAAAAATTCTCGGAGGAAGCCGTTAAATTATTACAAGAATACGATTGGACAGGAAATATTAGAGAATTGCGCAACGTGGTTGAGCGATTGATTATTTTAGGGGAGAAAGAAGTCTCCGAAAATGATATTAAACTATTTGCAAGTAAATAATAAATACAAAAAAAAGGAGATGAATTTCATCTCCTTTTTTTTGTATAAGTCTGTTTTATAACGATTTATTATTTAGAATAATTTATTATAAATTTTTCTTATGATAAGATAAGAAAATTGGATTGAAAATCCATAAAATCTTCTTGCCTCGGTACTATATTTGCATCAGATAAAAAAATATTAACAATTAAAAATATAAATAAAATGGCAACAGCAGTTGGAAAAAAATTCCCAGATTTAAATGTAGACGCAATGAATGACATGGGAGATACATTTAAATTGAATGTATTAGAAGAAGCAGTACACAACAAAAAGAAAGTATTGTTATTTTGGTATCCAAAAGATTTTACATTTGTTTGTCCAACAGAATTACACGCATTTCAAGAAGCTTTAGGAGAGTTTGAAAAAAGAAATACAATTGTAATTGGTGCATCTTGTGATACTCCTGAAGTACATTTTGCATGGTTAAATACATCTAAAGATAACGGTGGAATTGAAGGTGTTACATACCCAATTTTAGCAGATAGCAACCGTAACTTATCTAGCAGATTAGGAATTTTAGATATTATTAATGAAACTTACAATGAAGAAACTGGTACAGTTGAGGTTGAAGGTGATAATGTAACGTACAGAGCTACTTATTTAATTGATGAAGAAGGAACGGTTTTTCATGAAGGAATAAACCATATGCCAGTAGGTAGAAATGTAAAAGAGTTTATGCGTTTAATTGATGCTTATGCGCACGTTCAAAGTCACGGAGAAGTTTGTCCTGCAAACTGGGAAGAGGGAAAAGATGCTATGAAAGCAGATAGAAAAGGAACCGCAGAATATTTAGCTTCTCACTAAAAAAAAAGTACTATGTTTCAAGAATTAGCAGATGATAATTTAGCACAATTAGTGCAAGAAAATAAAACAGTAGTTGTGCAATATGCGGCAACCTGGTGTGGAAATTGTAGAATTATGAAACCAAAATTTAAAAAATTGGCTTCAGAAAATGAAGATACAGTATTTGTAATTGCTGATGCTGAAAAATTTCCAGAATCAAGAAAGTTAGCAAATGTGGATAATTTACCAACTTTTGCAACTTTTAAAAGTGGCGTATTTGTAAACCAAGTACAAACAAATAAGTTTGAAGTATTAAAAGATTTAGTTGATGAAGTTACCAATAATTAAACACCTAACTAATTTTATCGAAGAAAACGATCAAGATTATGTTTTGGAAACTATAGAAACCTTAGAAGCTTTAACAGAAGTTTCTTCTTTAAAAGATGAAGAGTTAGATGTAATTGGTGAATTAATTTCTAACATGTATGGAGCATTGGAAGTTGATAAAATGATAAAAGAAGGAATGCCTCAAAAAGAAGCTTTAAATACATTTATGAAACGTGTTTTAGGATCTATAGATACTTAAAAAAATAAATACTACTATTAAAATCACTACTAATTAAATCAAAAAAAATCCCGAATTATTTCGGGATTTTTTGATTTATGTTGTTGTTTGAATTTCTGTCCATTATACTACTAAACTCCGGCATTTGGGCAAATATTTTTGGATGAATTGGTTTTGAAAGATCGATTTTTGTTTTTATCAGGCCATTTTCATTAAAAATGTCAAAAATCAATTCAGAACAATAAATTTTATTTTTATCGAAATTGTTAAACTCATAGTCAAATGCAACTTTTTTATTTTTAAATCTATTTAAACTTCTATTTAAATTATAATTATCTTTTGTATTCAATCTTAAAATTCGATAATAATTTACATTACTTAAATCTATAAATTGTTGAAAATGATCAAATCTAATTCCGTTTTCTTTTGTGCCATCAGGAGTTGAATGTAACACATATATTTCATTGTTCTTTTTTAATATTAAACCAATGTGAGAATAACTATATCTAGTAAAATTAAATAAATTTAATAATTTACTTTGTAAAGATTGTCCACTAGTTAAAATTAAATCAAATTGTTGAATATTAATTTTGTCATTCTCATTAACAATAATTTTTTCTTCTTGATATAAAAAAAGGAATGCAATTAATAGAATGCCTATTGTAATATATTTAATTTGTTTTTTCAATTAACTTACTGTCCAAAAAATAACCAATTATAAAACCTACAAAAGCAAAAATAAAAACACCCAAAAATACATTTCCAATTAAATCCTTTTGATTTATAATATCTCCAAAATTTCTAATATAGCCACCAAGCCCTCCAATTTTTTCTTGAACCATTTCAGGTTGAAAATAATAACTTAAAGGTATCCCTAAAACTCCTCCAATAATTGTTAATATTACTTTTTTCATAAATTTTAAAATATTAGTTATCCTACTCCAAAATTCAGTTGGCTTTTCGGATTGTTCCCAACATATTTATTTCTTAATCGCCTAATCTACCGGTTTTCTCTTCATTTAACCAGCTTGTTCCTTTATGGATGTTTCCGTTATTATCTATTCTACCGGTTTTCTCTTCATTAAACCAATTGGACCCTTTATGTAAAGAGCCATCTTTGTTTATTCTGCCAACTTTTTCCTCATTAAAATAGTTGGAACCTTTAAAAATTGTTCCATCGTCAGAAATTCTACCAATTTTTTCTTCATTAAAGAAATTTGTTCCACTATAAATATTTCCTTCCTCATCAACTCTGCCTTTAAGTTCCTCATTAAACCAGTTAGAACCTGAGTATATTTTTTTTCCATGAGTACCTATGGTTTCAAAAGTATTTTGTTGTTTTTGAGAGTTATATGTATTTGTTTCTGTTACTAAGGTTTTACTAGTACTATTATCTGAATTGAATATTATTTTTAGAATAAAGTATACTACAGCTATACTAAAAGCTAACATTAATAGAAACGCAAATGAATAAATGATTAATAAAAACCAAGAAATAGTTAAATAAAGAATAGCGGATGTTCTAACTCCATTTTTTAACCCGCGATGTGAAAAACCATCTGTCCAATCACTAAATTTAACAATTAACCATACTATTGGATAAATTATAAATTTATTAAATTTTCCGTTTTTTGTTTTTGTATTTGCTAGAGAATTTCTAAACCACAATTCAATTCGTTCTGTTATATCATTAATTTTATTGTGATTAATTATAGCAATTATAGCTCCAATAAATATTGGGACTAGAAGTATTAGAATAATTTGAGTTTGGTTATTCATTAGTACAGTTAAGTTTATTTAATAGATATTTGAGTTTATTTCTTTTTGATGATATAATTTGTAATTAGCTGTAATTAAGTGTTGTTCACCTTTAATAGTTATCTCAGAATCTATTATAGATTGTAAATCTTGATTTATATTTTTTGAAGGTGGAAACGGTACAACTTTATATTGCAT
>NZ_JBFHHX010000057.1:0-19178 GCF_041596795.1 Lutibacter sp. | reverse complement strand
TCTTGAAGCGCTTTCGCAACCAGAAGCATCAGTTTGTGATGCCCAATAATCGCCATCTGCTAATAAATCAGTTCCGTTTAAAGGCGTTGTAGAAGTTTCTGTATCGTACCATAAAACACTAGTTCCTGTAACATCAAGTTCATCAACAGTTTTTGCATCAATTTCACAAAACGTTTGATTTGCATTTGAAGTAGTTGGAGGTAAAGGTTTGTTAATAGTTACATTTACTAGCAATCTTGAAGCGCTTTCGCAGCCAGAAGCCTCAGTTTGTGAACCCCAATAATCGCCATCTGCTAATAAATCAGTTCCGTTTAAAGGCGTTGTAGAAGTTTCCGTATCGTACCATAAAACACTAGTTCCTGTAACATTAAGTTCGTCAACAGTTTTTGCGTCAATTTCACAAAAAGATTGATTTTCATTAGTTGTTGTTGGTGGATCAACTTTTATAATTGTTACACTAACCGTAGCAGTTTCATCTGGACAAGCACCTAAAGCACTTGAAACGGTATATACATAATCTCCTTCAATATTTGTATCTGGTTCAAAAGTTCCTAAATAACCATTGGTTAATTCGCTTGGTCCAGACCAAGTTCCGGTCATATCAGGATTTCCTCCTAATAAAGAAAATAAATTAGTTGTAGTTGCATCAATTTCACATTCAGTGTAGGAACCATTAGTACCTGCATTTGGTGGTGTATCAAAAACAACAGTAGTTTTTATTCTAATAGTACTTTCACAAGGGAAAGAATAAGTTGCGGCCCAATAATCTTCTCCTTCAATTAAAAGAGTTGAAGAATCTAAAGGTGTAGTGGAATCTATTGCAGCATACCAAACTACTGCGTCTCCTGAAGATTGTAAATCAGCTATAGTAGGACTAGGATTATTACAAAATGTTTGCTCTTCTTCAACTATAGGAGCTGATGGATTAACTAACGCCACAGTGGTGGGTAATCTTGTACTAACACAACCGTCTACAGTTTGCTGTACCCAATAAGTAACATTATTTTCTAATGATTGGGAAGTTGATAGCAATGTTCCTCCTGTTTGGGCAGTATACCAAGCTATATTTGTTCCGGTTGCAGATAAATCGGATATTTTTGGATTGTCTGCAGCACATTTTCCAACATAAACGTCTACGTTTGATGGCGGATATCCTGTAATTATTACTTGTACTGCTAAACGAGAAGTACTACAACTTCCTCCACTTATATCATCTGCATAGTAGGTAGCTCCGTTAAAAAGCGCGGAAGAACTACTATATTGTGTGCCTCCAGTTGCAGCATTGTACCAAACTATGGTTCCTCCGGTAGCAATTAAACTACCAACAGTTGGATTGGAACTTTTACAAAAGGTTTGCGTTGAATCTCCATCAGGAGGTAAGTTAATACATTGTGCTGTAGTGAGTTGAGAGGTTGATAAGAATAGTATTGATAAAATTAGGATGCTTAATTTTGATAATGGGTGCTTATCTTTTTTCATATAATTTGACTTTTTTTATTTTCTTATAATGCTAAAATTGTCACTAGCTAATTTATTGTAAAAAAATTAATTATTTATTGTTTTTTTTATCAAAAAATTAAAGTTACAAACATAATTTGAAATAGATGTATTGATTTAGAATTTTATTACTTTTGAAGCTTAAATTAAGTTTTATGAATTTACATTTTATTGCAATAGGAGGAAGTGCAATGCATAATTTAGCATTGGCATTACATCAAAAAGGATACAAAATTACTGGAAGTGATGATACTATTTTTGAACCTTCAAAATCGCGTTTGCAAAATAAAGGTTTGTTGCCAGAAGCTTTTGGATGGTTTCCAGAAAAAATAAACACAAATATTGATGCTATTGTTCTTGGAATGCATGCAAAAGGAGATAATCCGGAGTTGCTAAAAGCAAAAGAATTAGGATTAAAAATTTATTCGTATCCAGAGTTTTTGTATGAACAATCTAAAAATAAAACGCGTGTTGTAATTGGTGGATCTCATGGTAAAACTACTATTACGTCTATGATTTTGCATGTAATGAATTATCATTCTATAGCTGTTGATTATATGGTTGGTGCTCAGTTAGAAGGTTTTGATACCATGGTTCATTTAACTGAAGAAAATGAATTTATAGTTTTAGAAGGAGATGAATATTTGTCGAGCCCAATAGATTTACGTCCTAAATTTCATTTATACAAACCAAATATTGCTTTATTAAGTGGTATTGCTTGGGATCATATAAATGTGTTTCCAACTTTTGAAAACTATGTAGCTCAATTTTCCATTTTTGTAGATTCATTAACAGATGGTGGAATTATGGTGTATAATGAAGAAGATATTGAAGTTAAAAAAGTTGTTGAAAAATCTGAAAGCCCCATAAAAAAGTATCCTTATAAAACACCAGAATATACAATTGTAAATGGCACAACATTTATTGAAACAGCTGAAGGAGAAATGCCTTTAGAATTTTTTGGAAAACATAATTTGCAAAATATGGCAGGTGCAAAGTGGATTTGTCAGCATATGGGTGTTGGAGAAGATGAATTTTATGAAGCTATTGCAAGTTTTAAAGGTGCAAGTAAACGATTAGAGAAAATTGCAGAAAGTAAATCTACTGTTGTTTTTAAAGATTTTGCACATTCACCAAGTAAAGTTGAGGCTACTGCAAAAGCAGTTAAAAATCAATATGCCGATAGAAAAGTGTTAGCTTGTTTAGAATTACATACTTATAGCAGTTTAAATGCAACGTTTTTAAAAGAATATGTAGGAGCTTTGGATGCGGCTGATGTTGCAGTTGTTTTTTATTCACCACATGCGCTTGAAATTAAAAAGTTAGAAGTGATTACGGAAAAACAAATACGTGATTCTTTTCAACGTGAAGATTTAATTGTGTATACAAATCCAGAGGAATTTCAAACTTTTTTGTTTAATCAAAATTTTGAAAATACAGCGTTGCTTTTAATGAGCTCTGGGAATTATGGTGGATTAGATTTTAATCAGTTTAAGGAATTGGTTTAACTATTCTCCATTTTTGTTGTTGCGTATAAAAGACCTAATCCTATAATTAGGGAAATTACCATGTTTATAAGTGTTTTTTCACCATCATAGGCCGTATTTAATTGCGGAATAGATGGCAAAAACTTAACTGTTATAAAACTATTTCCATTATTTTTTAAGAACACCGGACTTCCAATTTTTTGACCGTTACCAGAATAGGTTTTGCCTTTAAATTCAAATTCATAGCCCAATACATATGTATATTGGTTTCTAATGGTTTCATCTCGCTCACCTAATTGTTGTCGGTAACTTGTGAGTTTGGCTTTTGTTTCAGTGCCAAATAAAGCCAAACTTCCTATAAAAAAACTATAAAAAGTAAATAAAAGACCAATAGAGAAAATTAGCCATTTACCAAAATTATTTTTATTAGTAAAACTCATGTGTAGGCTCTAATGTTTTGTATATCAAAAGTATACAATTAGCTTTGAAGTTTAATAAACAATTTGTAAATTTATAAGACTACTATAAAAAAATAAAAACATATCTGAATTATTGTAATTGGTAAAGGCGCTTTAATTTAGGTTGTAATGAGAAAAATCACTTTCTTAGTTATTTTGGTTTTCTTTTTAGAAAACAACCTTAACCAAAATTGGCAAAAATTTCCTACATATTCTGATATTTCCATTGCTAAAAGAAATTATACAGAATCAGGGAAAAAGCAACATTATTCTGAGGAAAATGGTAATGAAGTATCTACAGATATAACTGAAGTAATTGTAGTTAAATTTTCAAACCCTATAAAATATCATAACAAAAGTTTATAGAAAATACAAGATATCCATATACTAATTTAATGTTGTTGATTAAAGGAAATAAATCATAAAAAAATGTCAATAATTTGTCAAAATTGTGGAGTAAAACTCCCAGAGGAATCAAAATTTTGTACCAATTGTGGTGCATCAATCAATGTTAATAACCCTAAAAATGATATTGAAAAAGATGAAGAGCTAAATCTTGTTGAAGAAAGTTTAAACCAGCCAAATAAGGTTAAACGACTTTTAATAGGATTGTTGGGAATAGTGGTTTTAGCAATACTTTTTTTTATTGGAAAATCTTTTTTTAAGGATGTTTTGTCCTCAGAAAAACCATTTTCAGTTTCTGAACAGTTATTAAAACTTGAAGGGGAATGGTACGATCCTACAGGAGTTATATTAAATGATAAAGATGCCATTATAGTTTTTAGTAAAAAAGGAGAATTGGTTATAGGAAAAGATAAAAACGGATTATTTGAAGCCAAAATAACACCTTTTGGAGCAAATAATTACCAAGCAATAACAAAGTTACATGGTGTAGAAGGAGATTTTGAATTGCATTTTTATGAGGAGGAAAATAAATTGTTGTTTTTTAGTACGTTAACCAAAAGTAGTTGGTATTTAGTTAGGGAGAATTAAAATAATCGATATGAAATTCTGTACAAATTGTGGTGAAAAATTAAGTGGAAATGAAGTGTTTTGTCCTAATTGTGGTGCTAAAATTGTGGAGGGAAGTAATGCAAATCAAACTTCAGAAAAAAAAGAGCTAAAAGCAGTATTGGAGCTCCCAAATGATCTTACTCAAAATGAATTAAAGAAATTAAATAATGCTATTACTCTAAAAAATAATCAAACAAGTATTGTAAAAAAATCAATCTATGCAGCTTTCTTTTTTGGGTTAGTTTTAATACTTGCAATTATGGATTTTGATGCGCTGCAAATTCACCCAGCAATGGTAATGATTTCAATTTTCTTTTTATTAATGTCATTGGTAATTGCTTTTGTATTTAGAAGTAGAGAAAAAAAATTACAAACGTTAATTTCTGGTGAAAATTTATTAGCAGCTTGGACTTTAACTGATAATGAAAAACGTGCTTACGTAAATTTTTTATTTACCAATGAAAAATCAAAAAATAAAGGTTTACTTATTGTAATTTCAGTTGTGTCAATCATTATTTTCGGGATATTTATTTTGGTGATAGAAGAAGGTAAATTGTTTATGTTTTTAGCGCTTGTAGTATTGCTACTACTTATTTTTTTATTTGCTTTTGGAATGCCTTACTATTATAGAAATCAAAATTTAAAAAATGATGGTAAAATTTTGATAGGAACCAAGTTTGCTTACATTAATGGATTTTTTCATAATTGGGATTTTCCACTTTCAGGGATTAAAAAAGTAAAAATTATTAAAGAACCGTTTTATGGTTTATACATAAAATATTACTATACAGATAGAACTTTTACCAACACAGAAGAATTAAATATTCCGGCTTCAGAATGGATAGATTTAACTCCGCTTGTAGCAGAGTTAAACAGAGAGTAATTTTAAAAATTAATAAAATGGCTTATTCACTAAAAATTCACGATCCGAGATTTGATAAGTACATTAAAAACACCAAAGATTATAAATATCAGTTTGGTTTTGCATTGGCAATTATTGCTGTTGTAGGTTTTTATTTATATGGAGAACTAAGTGATGAGATGGACAATCCCGAAGCATTTCATATTGGATTGGTAATTGGTGGTATGTTTTTATTAATAGGTATTTATTCAGCATTTTCCAGAAAAAAGGAAGCCACTTGGGATGGAGAAGTGGTAGAAAAGGAAATACAAGAGAAAGAAAAAAGCACTGATTTTATAGTTTATTTTGAAGATGAAAATCATAAAAGATATGAAAGAAGAACTGAAAATGATGCTACTGTATACAATTATTTTAAAATTGGAGATAAGGTTAGATATCACGGAAAATTAAGATCGTTTGAAAAATTTGATAAATCAAAAGATGCTATTATTTTTTGTAACGCCTGCGCTTTTATGCATGAAATAGATGAACACATTTGCAGAAATTGCGGTTGTCCTTTATTAAAATAAATTTATAAATACTTTAGTTTTTCCTCCAGAAAAAAGGCGTTAATAAAATTAAAACAGTAAATAATTCAAGTCTTCCTATTAGCATTAAAAATGAACAAAACCATTTAGCAGGTATTGTTAAATGCGCAAAATTATCAACCGGACTAACAGATCCAATAGCTGGCCCAATATTTCCTAATGAAGAAGCTGCAGCTCCCATTGCCGATTCAAAATCTAAACCAAAAAAGGTTAACAGCAAACTGCTACTAATAAAAATAAGCATGTACAATACAAAAAAGGATAGAATATTGTAAATAATAGTTTTAGGAACACTTCCGCCATCGTATCTTACTGGAATAATAGCATTTGGATGCAATAATTTTTTAAATTCATAAAAACTACTTTTTATCATAATAATATGTCTAACAACTTTTATTCCACCACTTGTTGACCCAGCTGAACCTCCAATAAAAAACAGTGAAAATATAATGGCTGTAACCATAGAATTCCACATAGTAAAATCGGCAGAAACAAAACCAGTTGTTGTTAATACAGAAACTACAGAAAATGCAGCATGTCTAAAAGCATTTTCTGTTTCTCCATACGGATAAGTGTGCTGAAGACTAGTTTGTAAATTTGTATCTTGATAATTTACTATTAAGTAAGTAATTAATAATGTAACTCCAATGGTTCCAAAAAAGTAATATTTAAATTCTTCACTTTTAAAAACTTTTCTAATTTTTCCTTTTAATGCAAAATAGGTAAGTACAAAATTTGCACCAGCAATAAACATAAATATTATAATAATGTATTGTATAATTGGAAAGCTATCATAGTGTGCAATACTGGCATTTTTTGTTGAAAAACCACCAGTACTCATAGTTGCCATGGCATGATTAATAGCATCAAACCAGGTCATTCCAGCAATTTTTAATAGAAAAAATTCAAGAATTGTTAGTATAAAGTAAATCAGCCAAAGTCTTTTAGCAGTTTCTGTAATTCTTGGATGCATTTTATCTGCTGATGGACCAGGAGCTTCTGCCATAAATAACTGCATACCACCAATTCCTAATAAAGGTAAAATGGCAACTGTTAATACAATAATTCCCATTCCGCCAATCCAATGTGTTGCACTTCGCCAAAATAAAATACCTCTTGGCATAATTTCTATATCTGTTAAAATAGAAGAGCCCGTTGTGGAATAACCAGAAATTGTTTCAAAAAAAGCATTGGTGTAATTTGGTATAGCTCCGGTAAATGTATAAGGTAAAGTTCCTGTAAAAGAAAGCATTAACCATCCTAAAGTTACAATTAAATAGCCTTCTTTTTTCCCTAGTTTTTTTTTGGCATTTCTGTTAGAAAACCAAAGTACAAATCCAATAAAAATTGTTAATAATCCGGCTTGTAAAATTCCCCATTTTTCAGATTCTCCATAATACATACTAAAAGGAACAGCAAAAAGCATAAATGCTCCGTTTAGCATAGAAGTTAATCCTAAAAAGCTGATGATAATTTTTAAATTAAGACCTTTCATAAATTAGTTAAACAATTTTTCTACTTTATGAATAGCCTCTGGCAAACAAAAAACTACTGCTTTGTCTCCAGCCATAATTTGAAAATTCCCAAAAGTCATATGGGCAACACCATTTCTAATTACACCACCAAAAACGGCTTGTTTGGTAATATTAATATCTTTTACTAATTTTTTTGTAACAGGTGAATTTTCTTTTACTCTAAATTCTAAAACTTCAGCATCAACATTATGTAGGTTGGCAAGTTTTAATACATCACCTTTTCTAACGTGTTTAAAAATAGCACTTGCGGCTAATAGTTTTTTATTGATAAGTGTATCAATTCCAATGGTTTGTGAAATATTAATGTAGTCCATGTTTTCAACCAAAGCAATTGTTTTTTTAACACCTTTGGATTTTGCAACCAAACAAGACATTATATTGGTTTCGGAATTACCGGTTACAGCTACAAAAGCATCCATTTCAGAAATATTTTCTTCTTCTAAAAGTTCAACATCTCTTCCGTCACCTTTAATAATTAGAGCATTTGGGAGTTTTTCAGCAACTTCTTTTGCTCGTATTTTATTTATTTCAATTAATTTAATATTAAATTTATTATCGCATAAACTTCTTGCAGCTTTTACACCTATTTTTCCACCACCTAAAATCATTACATCTTTTACGCCAAATTGAGTTTTACCCATTAATTTATAAAGCTTTGTAATGCTTTCTTTTGGTGCAGAAAAGTATATTTGATCGTTGGCATGATACACAGTATTTCCTCTTGGAATAATGGTTTCATCGTCGTTTTCAGGTTTAATAGCAATAGTAATAAAATCAATATTAGAAAATTTTTCTCGTGCTTGCTGTACTGTTAAATTTATAAGCGGAGAATTATATTCAATAGTACTTCCTAATATGTTTAAAGTTCCATTTTCAAATTGAATGGTATCATTAAAAGCTGATTGATTTAGAAGCATTTTAATTTCATCGGCAGCTAATTCACCTGGTGAAATCATATTGTCAATACCTAATTCAACAAAATCAATTTCAGAATTATGAGTAAACTCGTGGTTAGAAATTCTGGCAATTGTTTTTTTAGCGCCCAATTTTTTTGCCAAAACAGCAATTGTAAAGTTGGTGTTTTGAGATTCAGTAACTGCTAAAAAAATATCTGCCTTATCAATATGGATTTCTTTTAAAAGTTTTATTGAAGTTGCATCACCACGTTTTGTAATTACATCAATATGGTTACTTGCATACTCTAATTTTTCGCCATCAGTATCAATTAAATAAATGTCTTGAGACTCAAAAGAAAGTAATTTTGCCAAATGGAAACCTACATCTCCAGCACCAGCAATTATAATTTTCATACATTGAATATTTGTGACAAATATATTACTCTTATCTTTGATAAAAAAATTTGTATATGAGTTATGAAAACAATCCAATGTCCATTAAATATTGGGCAGAAGACGATAGACCAAGAGAAAAATTAGTTTTAAAAGGAAAAACTGCCTTGTCTGATGCTGAGTTAGTTGCTATTTTAATAGGTTCTGGCAGTAGAAATGAAAGTGCCGTTAATTTGGCAAAAAGAATTTTAGCCTCTATTGATAATAATTTAAATACCCTTGGAAAACTTACTGTTTCTGATTTACAAAAATTTAAAGGAATTGGAGAAGCCAAAGCAATTTCAATAATTACAGCCTTAGAATTAGGTAGAAGAAGACGGTTAGAAGAAGCACTTTTAGTGCCAAAAATAACAAGTAGTAAAGCTGTATTTGAAATAATGCAACCTATAATTGGTGAATTACAGCATGAAGAATTTTGGATTATATATTTAAATAATTCCAATAAAGTGTTGTATAAAGAGCAATTAAGTAAAGGAGGTTTAACAGGAACATTAGTAGATGTGCGTTTGGTGTTTAAAAAAGCCCTAGATTTATTTGCAACTGCCATTATATTATGCCACAATCATCCATCAGGAAAATTACAACCTAGCACTGCAGATAAGTCTATTACCCAAAAATTAAATCAAGCAGGAAAAACCTTAGATATAAAAGTGCTAGATCATATAATTATTACTGAAAATGCTTATTTTAGCTTTGCCGATGAAAGTTTAATGTAGGTTTGCTAAAAGCTAAATTGAAAAGAGCGGTAAAAAAATAATTATAGTACGGTGGCTTGGTGAAGACCCAGCCAAATACCAAATACAAAAACCACATGCTTTTAGTTTATACGCATAAAATTACACCACGAGTTAATTATATTTTTAAACATTTTTTTGTTAGAATATTACAAATACCTGTTAGTTTTACTACAAAGGTTGAAGAATTTGTGGTGCACAACGGGCCAAAACTTACCTATTCAAAAGCACCATTAGGATCAGAGTTTTTTATAAGAAGTCATGACTTGTTATTTGAACAAGGAATTAATGATATTGATATTAAAGTTTTACCATGGGATGATGTTCCTTGTTTTTTTCCAGCAGGGGAACTTTCTTCTATTCCGTTTGATGTTTTTGCCGCTAGTTTTTATTTAATGAGTAGATACGAGGAGTATTTACCACATGTAAAAGATATTCATGAAAGATATCCTGCGGATGAAAGTTTGGCTTATAAAAATAATTTTTTAGAAAAGCCAATTATTGATATTTGGGCTTATAAATTTTTAGAATTATTGAAAGAAAAATTTCCTGATTACACGTATGTTGAAAGGGAGTTTAATATGATTTCAACCATAGATATTGATAGTGCATTCTCCTATAAAAATAAAGGGATTTTAAGAACGTTTGGAGGTTTTTTTAAAGATTTGGTTCAATTTAAATTTGTGCATATTTGGCATAGGTTATTAACTATTTTTAACTTTAGAAAAGATCCGTTTGATACGTATGCTGAAATTTTAAAAATTAAAAAGGAATTTAAAATTACAACACTTTTTTTCTTTTTGGTTGGAGATTATACCACGTACGATAAAAATATTTCATCGTCAAATAGCAACTATAGATCCTTGGTAAAATCAATTGCAGATTATGCTAAAGTAGGATTACATCCGTCATATTTTGCATATAAAGATGCTGCGCTTTTAAAGAAAGAAAAGATGCGTTTAGAGAATATTATTAACACTTCTGTTACCTTTTCCAGACAGCATTATTTACGTTTAAGTATTCCAGAAACCTATCAAAATTTAATAGATTTAGATATTGAGGAGGATTACACTATGGGTTATGCAAAATCTGTAGGTTTTAGAGCCAGCACATGTACTCCTTTTTATTTTTACGATTTAGACTTTGAAATACAAGCACCATTAAAAATATTTCCATTTGCATTTATGGATGGTACTTTAAAAAATTATATGAAATTGACGAATGAAGAAAGTTTAGCTAAAATTTTACAATTAAAAGATGAGGTGAAAAAAGTAAATGGAACGTTTATTAGTTTATTTCATAATGAAACTCTTAGTGAAAATGAACATTGGCTAGGCTGGAGTACAATTTATAAGCAAATTTTAAGCTAGAATATGATTCATTACCTAAAGCATAATCAAATTGATTTTGAAAAGTACGATGCTTGTATTGATACTGCTATAAATTCAAGGATATACGCATATAGTTGGTATTTAGATATTGTTGCAGATAATTGGGATGTTTTAGTGTTGAATGATTATGAAGCTGTAATGCCGTTGCCGTTTTTAAGATTTAAAAGATTGTTTTTTTTAAAAAAAATTGCACAACCAAACTTTTGCCAGCAGTTAGGTTTATTTTGTACTAAAGTATTACCTGAAATTGTGATGAACGATTTTTTAATGAAATTTTCAAGATTAAAATTTAGATATTACAATTTTAATTCATTTCAAAAAATTAACTACAACATAATTAATTGCAGCGTAATAAAAAAAATAAATTTTGAGTTAGATTTAATAAAACAATATCAAGAAATTTATCATGGATATGCCAAAAACTTAAAAAGAAACTTAAAAAAAGCACATAAAATTGAATTAGTGATATCTTCGGAAACTAAAGTTTCAGATTTTTTACTTTTAAAAGAAAATAATAAAAAGCACACAATTAAAAGTTCTCAGTATAAACTAATGAGAAAATTAATGAACGAATTGTTACAACGAAATTTAGCAACAATTTATGGCGTTTATTTTGAAAATAAATTAATTGCATCCGCTTTTTTTATTGAAGAAAAACAAAGAGTAACTCATTTATTTTCTGCAACAACAATTACAGGGAAAGAAGTTGGAGCAATTCCTTATTTGTTTGATTTAATTATAAAGAATAATTCTGCTAAAAAAATGATTTTCGATTTTGAAGGTTCAATGATACCAAATGTAGCAAGGTTTTTCAAAAGTTTTGGTGCGCAACAAACAAACTATTATTCATTAGAAAAAAAATAAAAGTGGTGACATCAACTTTATTAAGCCTTTTAATTGATTGTTCAAAACAAAACATCTTAGTTCCATTTTATCATGCGGTTTCAAATACAGTTCCAAGTTTTATAGGTAATTTATATTCACCCAGAAATATTGACGACTTTGAGAAGGATTTAGACACATTATTGTCATTTTATGAACCGGTTTCATTAACAGAATTAATTTCAATAGTAAATTCTAATAAAAAAAACACACCAAAATGTTTTCATTTAACATTTGACGACGGTCTAGCTAATTTTTATGAAGTAGTTGCGCCAATCTTAATAAAAAGAAAAATACCTGCAACAGTTTTTTTAAACACAAATTTTGTGGACAATAAAGAATTGTTTTTTAGGTATAAGGCTAGTTTGTTGCTTAATAATTACAATAAATCAAGTGAATCTGTTAAGGAAAAATACCATAAATTTATAGCCAATAATAACTCTAATAGCAGTTCTGTATCTGATTTTTTACTTGCTATTACATTTCAAAATAAAGATATTTTAGATAATTTAGCACTTAATTTAAACTTTAGTTTTAATGATTTTTTGAATACAGAAAAACCCTATTTAACAACGAATCAAATAAGAGAATTAATTAAACAAGGTTTTACTTTTGGTGCACATTCAGAGAATCATCCTTTATACGCCCAATTGAGTTTAAATGAGCAAATTAATGAAACTACAAATAGCCTTAATTGGATAAAAAAAGAGTATAATATTAACTACAATGCATTTTCCTTTCCATTTACAGATTTAGGTGTTTCTACATCTTTTTATGAAACAATAAAGAATGAAAGTATAGTTGATATTAGTTTTGGCACTTCAGGAATAAAAAGAGATTTAGTGGAAAATAATTTACAAAGAATTCCATTTGAGGAAGCTGGCAAAAGTGCTAAATTTTTTTTACTAAAAGAATATATGAGGTATTTTTTAAAAATTCCAATGGGAAAAAGTATAATGAAAAGAAGCTAATGGTTTCGGTTAAAAAAATAAAACTAATTGAATTACAAGAGTTTGTAAACTCTAGTGATTATCATCAGCTAATAAATAAGCCTATTTCTTTAGCTAGGGTTATATCATATTTAAATAACCCAAATGCGAATGATGATGATGTAGTTTTGTATATGGCTTTTGTGGAATTAGAATTGATAGGTTATAAAACTATTTTTGCAGATACATTCTTTTACAATAATTGTAAAACTAAATTTGGTTGGCTAAGTGGTACTTGGACTCATAAAAATTACAGAAGAAAAGGAGTTTCAACTTTGTTACTAAATGAAGTATTAAGTGATTGGGACGAAAATTTAATGTATACAAACTATGCCGAAGAATCTAAGGCTGTATATGATAAAACAGATAAATTTACTTTATTAAAATCGAATGAAGGATATCGCTATTATATCAGATTTTGTTTTAAAGAGTTATTACCTCCCAAATCTGATTATTTCAGTAAAAATATTAAAATATTAAAGTTTGTAGATGTCACTTTAAATTTATTAGGAGATTTTAGATTTAAACTATTAAATACAAAAAAAAACAGTGATTATGCTATTTGTAAACTTGAAGATTGGAATGATAAAATTATAAATTTTATTGAACCTTTCAAAAAAAAAGAATTATTTCAAAGAGATAAAATATTATATGATTGGATAGCTAAGTATCCTTGGGTAAAAACAGATGTTGAAACGGAAATATTATCTCAGCAATATTATTTTTCAAATTTTTCTACAAAGTTTTGTTCAAATTGGTATAAAATTTATGAAATTAAATCTCAAAAAATTATTGGAATAGCCTTAATAACTATTAATAATAAACATTTAAAAACCCCATATATTTATGCAACTTCGGATAGTTTGCCTTTTTTTAAAAACTTAATTATTAAGCTGTGTATTAAACATAAGATAAGCTATTTAACGGTTTATAATGCAGATCTGAATAAGCTTATTTTAGAACAAAGTTACTTTAAAATTCTAAGTAAAAAATTTACTCAAAATTATTTTTACAGCAAAAAATTAGCAAAACAATTGCCTAGCATAGGCGTTTTTGAAATACAAAATGGTGATGGTGATATAGTGTTTACTTAATTTATATTTTTTGAGATTTAACGTTTATTTCAAATTTTTTAGTTGGAGTTTTAATACTGTCAAAATCTGATGTTTTCAGTTTTTGTTTGGTGTATATAGCGCACATTGAGTTAGATACTTGATAAATTTTGTTTTTAAATTGGGATGGAATCCCGTCTAAAATACCCAATAAAACTTCAGGCCTAATTAGTTCAGGTGTGTATGCGTAATCATGCCAAACAACAATGGTATCTTTATGTACAAGATGTTTAAATATATTTTGTGTATCAGCTTTTACAAAATCATATTTGTGGTTTCCATCAATAAAAATCAAATCAAATTTTTTGTTCAAATTTTTATAATCAAAAGTTAAAGAATTTCCAAATAAGTGAGTGATGTTGTCGTTGCATTTTGAGAAAAAACCATGTAAATCAGCATATTTTTGAGGTAAACCTAAAGCTGTTATTTCTTTTTTAGATAAATTTAAAGTGTAACATTCTTTAGCCGTTTCGGCTACATTTACAACACTTTCTCCTCTCCATGTGCCAATTTCAAAATAAGAACAATTATCAATTCCCCTTGCCAATCCTTTTAACAGTAAAATATCTGTAGGCATAGAACCACCACCTAAAAATGAAAATGTATTTAAGGTTTCATTAAAGTTTGGAATTAACTCATCAATTTCTATAACGGGTAACGAAAAAAGTGAATTGTGTTTTTTTTGTAGTTGTTTTTTCCAAGCTAGATCGGATTCAATAACTAAGTTTATTAAACTTGGTTCTTTAAAAAGTAGTTGAAGACCTTTAAACAATTTTTGGAGTTTTTTCATTTGAGTGAAATTTTTTATATAAAAATAAAAACCAAATGTATGAAATTAATCCTGTAAGCCACATTAATAAGGATGAAGTAATAGCGGCTCCCTTAATTCCATATTTTGGTATTAAAATATAATTGCTAATTATATTTATAATTAATGCCATACCGGCTATGTAATTATTTATATGAACTTTACCAATAGATGAAAGTAAATTGCCAAATAAACCTCTAAATATTAATATACCGCAAATTCCAAAAATTAAAATCAAAAAAGTATCAGAGAACTCTTTAAAAGAAGGTTCAAATAATTGTAATATTTGATTGGAAAATAAATAAGAAGCTAAGCATATAAAAAAACTAATAAAACCAAAAAAACGCATGTATCTTTTGATGTAATTGTGTATATAATTTTTATTGGAGATATTTTCAGTAAAAGTAACAAAATCTGTATTAATTACCACTTGTGAAAGAAATAATAAACTATAAGGGATTAATGTGATATACTTATATTGAGTTATAGCTTCAGAATTGTTTAATAAATAGCCAATTAATATAATATCAATGGCTATAAGAAATTGAGAAAAACTTACAGCTAGACTTGCGAAAAAACCATATTCCCAAAATTTAAAATTAATAAAAGGTAGAATCAATTTTTTTGAGTAATCAATTTTAAGTTTTTTTATAAATATAATAGAAGCAAGTATTGGGCTTAGGAGTAATGCTAAAGAATATCCTTTTTCTTTTAAGAAATAGCTTAATAGGAAAATAAGTATAAACTGTATTATGTTATAAACAATTTCCATATAAGAAAATGTTTTATTGTCTTGTTTTAATCTAAATTGAATTTTAATTATTGACAGTATATAATGAGGAATTATAACTAGAGATAAAAAAGCTAAATAGTATTTTGTATTAGTGAAGTTAAATGGAATTATAAAACTTGAAATTACAATTAAAAGTGCTATTCCAAATGATATTTTTAGACCTTTCTTTAAAACAAAAATAAATAAGCTGTTTTTTTCTTCTTCATTTTCTAAAAGAGAACCGTATCTTAATAATCCTTGGTGTAAACCAAGACCCGCAAAGGGTAAGATAAAAGAGATAATATTAAAAGCAAAAAGCACAATACCTAACTCTTTTGTATCTATTAATTGGAGTGCTATCCAAGAAGCTATAAAAGATAGTAGTCTGGAAATTATTGTTGCAAACAACACATAACTCCCAGACCTGTTTAAAAATCCTTTTAAAAAAAGTGTGCTATTTTTCACTTTGCTGAGATAAATTCATCAATCCATAATTCAGTTGAAACAAGTTGCCATATTTTGTTGGGACTGTTAGATTTTATAATTCTATCAATCTCCTGATTATTAAAAATGTTTCTATTTTTTAATTTTGTAGTAGTGTCATAAATAAAATCTTTTAATTCATTTGAAACCCAATATTTTAGAGGTAAACTCAACCCTTTTTTATTCATATCAAAACAGCTGGGGGCAATATATTTTTTGGCAACTTCTTTTAAAATATATTTTTGAATGTTATTCTTCATTTTATATTTAGTAGGAATACTAAAAGAAGTTTCAATAAAGTTATGATCTAACATGGGAAACCTTCCTTCTAAAGAAAAATTCATAGCACAATGATCTGTTGTTCTCATTTGATGATTGCTAATATATGATTTGAGATTATAAAAATTAAGAGCTTCAAAATTGTCTGTAAAAGTCAAATTAGTTGGGTTATAGGTGTCTGAAATGGTGTTTTTAGTTGACTTAATTTGTTCCTTAAATAACATTGAAATCTCATTATCATTGTAATTTGTATAATAATGCGAATAGAATTCACCGATGGTATTACATTTAGAAATATCAATTGCTTTATTAATTTTAGGATGAATATTTGGTAATAATTTTATAATTTGTTTATATGTTTTTAACTTTTCCCAAAGAGTCAATTTGTTGTAAATATCATATCCGCCAAATAATTCATCACCTCCAAGACCATTTAAAACAACTTTTAAATTATTTGTAGAGGCAATTTTTGCTAAAATGAAATTAGCTGACAATCCAGGGTATGGTTCTTCATACGTGGTAATAATATCATTAATATTAGCTAATATATCAGAAGCTTTGATGTAGTTTATTCTATGGTTTAAGTTATTAAGTAAAGCGGTTTCGGTTGCTTCTCTAATTTCATTAAAATCTTTAAATTCATTAAATCCTAGGGTTAAAGTTTTAATTGTTGGGTTTGTTTTTGATGCAATAGCTGAAATTGTTGTCGAATCTATTCCTCCACTCATAAAAGTTCCAACTTCTACATCTGCATTTAACCTGTAATTTACAGCTTTAAATAAACTTTCTTCAATAAGAGTTTTAGATTGTTTTTCGGTTAAGTTTATATTTTGTGTGTTTATAGGAATTTCCCAATATTGGTGTTTTTGTATATTATTAGTGTTTAAATTAATTTTTAAATAATGCGCAGGCTCAAGAGCCGTAATGTTTTTAAAACTTGTATTAGGTCTTTGCGCAATTGAAAACCGGAAGTTTTGAGTTAATCCTTCCCAATTAATTTCGGGATTATAAATATTTGAATCAATAATAGATTTTATGGTGCTAGCAAATAGAAACTGATTTTCAGTTTTATAATAATACAATGGTTTTATGCCCAATCTGTCCCGTGCAATAAATAGCTCATTTTTAACCTTGTCGAAAATTGAAAAAGCGAACATTCCATTAAGTTTATCAAGTGTTTTTTCACCCCATTTTTTGTAAGAGTTTAGAATAACTTCAGTGTCCGAGTTTGAAAAAAAACGATATCCAGAACCAATTAGTTCATTTTTTATTTCTTTATAATTATAAATTTCCCCATTAAATATAATCCAATATTTTTGACTTAGGTCACTCATTGGTTGGTGACTGTTGTTGCTTAAATCAATAATTTTTAATTGTCTAAATCCAAAACCAATTTTAAAATTATGTTTAAATGCAGTACTAATATGTTTGTTGTTTTTTATTAAAGTATCATCGCCCGAAAAAGGTATTGAATTTTCGTTATGTAATAGGTATCCTTCA
Organism: Lutibacter sp.; assembly: GCF_041596795.1. Lineage (GTDB taxonomy): Bacteria > Bacteroidota > Bacteroidia > Flavobacteriales > Flavobacteriaceae > Lutibacter. The sequence continues at coordinate 1,439 of NZ_JBFHHX010000057.1, read as the reverse complement.
TCATCTGGTCCTCTTTTAACCATACTTTGTGTCATAGAAAACAGCGCCGAAGAATTTGGAGCTGTGTTAGTAAGGTTAATAATTCCTGCTATTCCACACATAAAATATCTATTTCTTTATTTTGTTATACAACTTGTCAAATTCTGTTGATATAGCTTCAATTCCAAACTTTTCTACGGCATATTTATGCATTTCTGTAGGTGAAGCAACTGGCTTTTTATTATAGTAAAAATTTAGAATAGTTTTGCTTAACTTTTTTTCATTATTTGGCTCAATTAACTTTCCGAAATTTATTGGAAAATATTCTGAAATACCACCAACATTAGAGCTAATGACCGGAGTTCCAGTTGCAAAAGATTCGAGAATAACACAAGGTAAATTTTCATAATTGCTAAATAAAACAAATAGATTACATAAATTAAAATATTCCAATAAATCTGTGTGATTAACACTATCTATATATGAAATGTTATTGTTTTTTAATCCTATTTTGGAACTGTAAATCTTATACTTTATAGAGTTTTTACCAATTAAATAAAAATGAAAATCTTCAATCTCATTTTGAATATTTTTAATTGAATTCAAAATACCCTTAATATTTTTATGGGAGTTATTCATATTAGATACATGTAATATATTAAATTGGGTTTTTGAAGTTGTTTTTGGTTTGAATAAATTAGTGTCAACTACATTTGGTATTGGATGATAGTTGCCTTTTAATCCAAATTTTTGCATTGCATTTGCTAAATGAATACTTACAGGAGAAATAATTGAAGCATTTCGACAAATTAGTTTAGTTATCATTTTTGTAAAAAAACTAATGTTTTTATTAAGAGGTGGTTGATAATCAGTCCAATGTTCGGTTATTATATAAGGAGTTTTTTTAAACCATTTAATGCATAATGCAATTATACCAACAGGATAAGTAATATTAAGGTGAACAATGTCAAATTTATTTATTCTTTTTATTTCTTTTAAGTAATTATAAAAATAGAGCCATAATTTAATTAATGGATTATTAGTTTTAGGGATAAAAACTATTGTAGTGTTTATATTATTTTTAGTAAAAGATAGTTTCTCAACAGATTTTATATTGATATCAGTAATAATATGAATTAAGGTTACATTATGCTTTGTTCCTATTGCTTCGGCATGTCTTTGAACAAAATTTCCATTATTTGGTGCGACCCTTGAAGGGTACCAACTACTAAGAAACAATATGTGAAGTTTTTTAGTCAAGAAAATATAATTTTAGCATAAAATATAATTGCTAAATTAGGTTTTTTAGTTGCAATTATATTTATATTTTTAAAAAATGAAAATAAAACACATTTTTTTCGATTTAGATCACACACTTTGGGATTTTGAAACCAATTCAGATATAGCATTTACGGCAATATTTAAAAAATACCAGGTAAATGCCAATATGGATAAATTTC
>NZ_JBFHHX010000056.1:0-19862 GCF_041596795.1 Lutibacter sp. | reverse complement strand
TAACTGTTGCATTTGCGCTTCTTTGGCATTTATTAAACCTTGAAGTTCGTCTATTTGTTCTGAGCGTTGTTTTAATTCTTTTTGAAGTTTTTCTAATCGACTATTTTCAGCAGCTAATTTTAATTCTTTTGCTTCTAGTTCTGCCAATAATTCTTGATTTTTCTGAGCTTGTTCAGCTAATTTTTTTGAACTTTGTGTAGAAAGCGCATCGTATGATGTTTCTAAATTTTTATATTTTGTTTGAAGAGCTGCAAATTCATTCTCCAATATTTCCTTTTTATTTTTTAAAGCTGAATAGTCATTTTTTAAAGTTTCTAAATTAGCTTCTAATGCTTTTTTTGAAGCTATTAATTCATCTTTTTCTTTTAACAATTCTAAATTTGAAGAACGTAAATTATTAAATTTCGACTCCAATTCTTGATACACTTTTTTACTAACACATGATGATAGTGAAAGAGAAATTACTACTAAGAATGCTATTTTTTTTAACATAATATTCAACTTTATATATATTTAATCTATTTCTACTACTATTGGGCAATGATCAGAGTGTTTTGCTTCAGGCAAAATATACGCTCTTTTAATTTTATCTTTTAACGGTTCACTAACCATATGATAATCTATACGCCAACCTTTATTATTATTTCTGGCATTGGCTCTATAACTCCACCAACTGTAGTGGTGCGGTTCTTTATTTAAATGCCTAAACGAATCTACAAAACCGCTATCAATAAACTTTCCTAACCACTCGCGTTCTACCGGTAAAAACCCTGATGTATTGGCATTTTGTTTAGGGTTATGAATATCAATTTCTGTATGACAAATATTGTAATCTCCAGAGATTACAATATTAGGTATTTTTTTTATTAAATTATTCACATATTCTTGAAATTCAGCCATATAGTTTAATTTAAAATCTAATCTATCATCATTTGTTCCCGAAGGCAAATACAAACTCATTACCGATAAATTATCAAAATCTAACCGCAAATTTCTTCCTTCAAAATCCATAGATTCTATTCCGGTTCCATATTCTACATGATTTGGTTTTATTTTAGATAAAACAGCCACGCTACTATATCCTTTTTTTTGAGCAGAAAACCAATAATGGTATGGATACCCTGCGCTTTCAAACAAACTTAAATCTAATTGTTCTTTATGCGCTTTTGTTTCCTGAATACAAATTACATCTGGATTTGCAGCTTGCAACCAATCAATAAAACCTTTGTTTAACGCAGCTCTTATTCCATTTACATTGTATGATATTATTTTCATTTACTTTCGTATATATCTCTTAAACTTCGTCTTAATATTTTATTTGAAGCCGTTCTTGGTAACTCTTCAAGTTTTACTAAATCATGTACTCTAAAAAGTGGATTTATTTTTTCTTTCACACAATTTATAGCTTGTTGTAATCGCTCATTTTCTAATAAACGCGATTCGTTTTCCGAATAAAAAATAACCAACAAACTTGGTCCACCATTTTCTGGTGAAACTGCTATTGCAGCAGATTCTTTAATAAAATCTAAACTATTTAAAACGCCTTCAATTTGAACAGAACTTATTTTAATTCCTCCTAAATTCATGGCGTCATCTACTCTTCCTCGCGCAATATAATAGCCGTTGCTTAACAACTCAAGTTCATCTCCGTGTCTTCTAAGTACTCTTCCTTCAAAAGGTAACACATCTCTATAATACACATTATAATTGTTACGTGTTAATAATGAATTTGATAGCCCCATAATTGGTGGGAATAAAAATAACTCTCCTTTTGTACATTTATTGTGCTTATCATTCAACAAAATAAATTCTCCTCCCAAAGCTTGTGTTGAAAATGTACTTGCTATATTTGGTTGTACCACAGTACTAGTAACATAACCTCCGCCAATTTCCGTACCGCCACAATACTCTATAACTGGTTTATTATTAGCTAATTGCATTAAATAACTCATATCTTCTGCATTTGAAACCTCTCCAGTTGAGCTAAAACATTTTATAGCATTCCAATCATATTTTTCCATATTTTTTGATGCTTTCCAATACTTTACAAAACTTGGAATTACGCCTAACATGGTAACTTTGGCGTTTTGTACAAATTCTCCAAAACCATCACCTGTTGGCATATCATAATACAAGGCAATGGTTGCTTTATTAATTAAGGTTGCAAAAACAAGCCATGGTCCCATCATCCAGCCTAAATTTGTCGGCCAGCAAACCACATCGTTTTTATGAATATCTTGATGGTAATAACCATCACTAGCACTTTTAATAGGCGTTACATGTGTCCAAGGAATTGCTTTTGGCTCTCCTGTTGTACCCGATGAAAACAAAATTGTTATCATATCATCTGGGTTTTTAGGAACCGAATTAAAGTTAGTGTTAGAACTTAAAAAAGCATCCCATAAAATATCTTCATTTCTAAGGGAAATAGTTTGGTTTGATGATTTAAAAACAATAGTTTTTGGCGCATTTGCTTCTACTACTTTTTTATACAAGGCAATTTCTTTACCTGCTCTATAATTTACATCTTGGGTAAAAATAATTTTTGGCTTGGTAATATTTAATCGAATAGCAATTTCATTAGGAGAAAAACTATCTGCAATGGTCACAATTTCTATTCCGGCTTTAATTCCTGCTAAATAAATTGCAACTGCTTCTAGCGTCATTGGCATATAAATAGCAATTCTATCTCCATTTGTTAAGCCTAAACTTGTAAAACTATTAGCAATTTTATTTACCAATTCTAATAGTTGCTTTTGACTTACTTTTTGAAGTTGCTTTTTTTTATCTTGAAAAATGACCGCTATTGCATCATCATCATTTTGAAAACAGGAATCAACAATATTTAATTTGGCATTTTTTAACCATTCTGCATATTCAACACCTTTTGAGGTGTCTACAATAGAAGTATATTTTTTTGTAAATTGTATGTTTAAATTTTCAACGGTTTCACTCCAAAAATCTTCTTTATTAGTAACTGACCATTGCCAAAAGTCTTGATATTTATTAAGACCTTTTTTTTGCATCATTTTAAAAATGTTGCTATGTTCAATTATTTTTTTTGACGGTTTCCAAATATGACTATTATTCATTTACATTAAAATTCTGGTTCTTCTTCTGAAGAATTTAATAAATTATCCTTTTCTACACTTGCTTTGGAGCAATCAATATTTATTGATAAATCTTTAGGTTTTTCAAACTCATCTTTACTAATACTTAGGGTTGAATCTGCATATAATTTTTTATAATACAACGCCCAAATTGGTAAAGCCATAGTTGCACCTTGTCCATAAGTTATTCCTCTAAAATGTGTTGCTCTATCTTCACCACCAACCCAAACTCCAGTTGCCAAGTTAGGCACAATTCCCATAAACCAACCATCGGACTGATTTTGGGTTGTTCCTGTTTTACCTGCAATGGCATTTGTAAATTTATATGGATGACCAGTTACAACATTATCTGGATAATATCCAGAGCCTGTTCTTAAACGAATACCCGAACCACTTTCGGTTACACCTTGTAATAAATTAGTTATAACATAGGCAGATTCTTCGCTTAAAACTTCTTTAGAGTTTGGAATAAATTGCTCTAAAACTGTTCCGTTTTTATCTTCAATTTTTAAAATCATCATTGGTTCAATTCGTAAACCTTTATTTGCAAAAGTTGAATACGCGCCAACCATTTCAAACAACGATAAATCAACAGAACCTAATGCTATTGCCGGAACTTCGGGAATTTCAGTTTCTATTCCAGCACTTTTTGCCAAATTAACCACATTTCTAGGGTTTACCATATCTATTAACCTTGCTGTAATAACGTTTACAGAATTTGCCAAAGCTTGTTTTAAGGTTAATTCGCCACCATATTTATTATCGGCATTTTTTGGTGTCCAATCTTCTGGCATTGCATATTTTTCCTTTAGAATTGTATAAGGAATATTTGCAAACTTTTGACAAGGAGATAAGTTTAACTGGTTAATTGCAGTTGCATATACAAATGGTTTAAATGTAGAACCTACCTGACGTTTTTGTTGTTTTACAGCATCAAACTGAAAATGTTTGTAATTGATTCCTCCAACCCAAGCTTTTACGTGACCTGTTTGTGGTTCTACAGAAAATAAGCCCGATCTTAGTATTTGCTTGTAATAAAAAATAGAATCTCTTGGAGACATTATAGTATCCAATTCTCCTTTCCAAGTAAAAACACGCATATCGGTTTTTTCATTAAAAGATTTTAAAATTTCATCTTCTGATGCGCCATTACTTTTCATTCGAATCCAACGATTAGAACGTTTCATTGATTGAAGAATGGTAGACTCTATTTGAGCATCATCTAAATCGTAAAAAGGTGCTTTTTTGTTTTTCTTTTGCTCTTTATTAAATACACGTTGTAAGTTTGCCATATGTTCAGCCATTGCTTCTTCGGCATATTTTTGCATACGTGAATCTATGGTTACATAAATTTTTAAACCATCTCTGTGTAAGTTATATTTAGTTCCGTCTGGTTTTGGATGTTCTTCTATCCAAGTTTTCATAAAATCACGTAAATATTCTCTAAAATAGGTGGCGTAACCATCACTATGACTTTCTCTATTTACATTTAAATTTAATGGCGATTTTTGAAGAGAATCTCTTTCAACTTTCGTAATAAAATCGTTTTTATACATTTGGCCTAAAACAGTATTTCGTCTGTTTTTTACACGCTCTTCATATCTAAGTGGATTGTAAAAAGAAGCATTTTTTAACATTCCAATTAGCATTGCCGATTCTTTTACCGATAAATCAATAGGTTCTTTTCCAAAATAAATACGTGATGCAGAACGAATTCCAACTGCTAAATTTAAAAAGTCGTACTTGTTTAAGTACATGGTTAAAATTTCCTGTTTTGTATATTGACGCTCTAATTTAACTGCAATTACATATTCTTTAAATTTTTGAAGAATACGTTCTGGTAAACTTTTAGAACCTTCACCGTGAAAAAGTAATTTTGCTAATTGTTGGGTAATGGTACTTCCTCCACCTTCTTTCCCTAACATTGCGGCAGCTCTAACAGTTGCTTTTACATCAATACCTGAATGGTCGTAAAAACGCTCATCTTCTGTTGCTATTAATGCGTTAATTATGTTTGGGCTAATATCTTTAAACTTAACAGGAGTTCTGTTTTCAAAAGCATATTTACCTAACGTTATTCCATCAATTGAAATAACTTCTGTTGCTAAGTTGTTTTCAGGATTTTCCAGTTCTTCAAATGTTGGAAGTGGTCCAAAAACGCCCCAAGAAGCTAATAAAAACAATATTATTATTGCAATTGTTCCCGAAAAAATGGTCATCCAAAACCACTTAATATATTTTGAGAAATTTGGAGTAGCTGTATTTTTTTTTGCCATTAGTTAACTTTTTCTATGCTTAAACCTACATCGGTAATTCCTTTTAACGGATTTTTTCCTTCAATATCGTTTATGCTTCTTGTTGCTTGTTGAATTAAAAATTTGTAATCACCTTTTTCCGATAAAACCACTTTTTCTCTTAAAAAGAGTTTGTTTTCTTTTACATCAGAAAAACCTTGTCCTAAAAATTTTCCTTCAGCATTGGTCATTTCGTATTCTAAAGTATCTACCAATTTATAACCGCTAGGAAACTCAATTTTTGCTATTAAAAACAAAGAGCTGAATTCGTAATTTTTATTGTTTCTAATATTTATAAACACATTTCTTTTAGAAATAGTATCTGTATTACTCACTATAAAATTATATATAGTATCCCGAGACCATTCTAAATTTTCTACCGGTTTGTATTGATCAAAAAACTTGTTTTCACTACAAGACAAAACCATTAGAGCACATAAAAAAAGGAGTAGGTGTTTATGCATTTTCCGAATTATTAGTATCTTTTTTTGGTGGTCTTCTCTTTTTATTTCTATTCTTATTTTTTGGTTTATTGCTTACTGGTTTTTGACCATCTGCTGCTTTATTTTCAACATTTTGTTGCGCTTTTTGTGGTTGAGGATTTATTCCCTTTTTACGAATAGGCTGTCTTTTTTTCTTTGGCCTAGGAGAATTTAAGCCATCTGCATTTTGGTTTGTAGTATTCTGATTTACAGCATTTTGATCTGCAGGTTTTTGATTAGCAGGTTTTTTATTGAAATTAGGTTTTTGTTTTACCTGTGCTTTTTGCCCTTGATTTTGCTGATCTTGATTTTGCTGTTGCTTTTGATTTTTATGACCTTGGTTTTTAGGTACTTTAGGCTGTTGATTTGAATCGACGTTTTGAGGTTTTTTACTTCTACTCTTACGTTTTTTTCTAGATTTTGGCACATCAAATCTTGTTAAACTATCTTGCCCCACAAGATCTTCAAATTCTTTTTTCTCAACTTCAATTATTTCAGATTCATAGTCTTCTAAAGAAGCAACAACCTCTTTATTTTTATTTGCTGAAATAATTTCCTGAACCTGTTCTAGCGTAAGTTTGTACCATTTGGCTCTGTTTTCTCTATATGTATACCAAAGCAATCCTTTAAAAATATCCATTTTTACAAAAACAGCATCGCCTTCTTTGGTTTTTAAAACTGTATCTTGTTTTGGAAATTGTTTTAAAGCATCTACATACGTATCTAACTCATAATTTAAACAGCACTTTAATTTACCACATTGACCCGCTAATTTTTGTGGATTTAGCGATAATTGTTGGTAACGAGCAGCTGTAGTATTTACCTTACGTAAATCTGTTAACCAAGTAGAACAACATAATTCTCTACCACAAGATCCAACACCACCTAAACGTGCCGCTTCTTGACGCAGTCCAACTTGTTTCATTTCAATACGAATATTAAAAGTGCTGGCGAAATCTCTAATTAATTGTCTGAAGTCTACTCTATCATCGGCTGTATAATAAAACGTAGCTTTGTTTCCATCTCCTTGATATTCAACATCTGACAATTTCATTTTAAGTCCTAATTTGCCTAAAATTTCACGTCCTTTATATTGCGTGTCGTATTCTTTATCACGAGCAGCGTTCCAAATATCAATATCTTTTTGAGTAGCTTTTCGGTATATTTTTTTAACCTCTTCACTATCAACAGCTATTCCTTTTCGTTTCATTTGAACTTTAATAAGTTCACCTACTAAAGAAACAGTTCCTATATCGTGTCCTGGATTTCCCTCAACAGCAACAACATCACCTATTGAAATTTGTAAATTATCTACATTTTTATAAAAATGTTTACGTCCGTTTTTAAAACGAACCTCAACAATATTCATTGGTTCCTGACCTGCAGGCAATGCCATATTAGCTAACCAATCGAACACAGAAAGTTTTTCACAGTCTCCTGTGCCACAACTTCCATTACTTTTACACCCTTTGGGTACACTATTTATATCTGAAGAGCAACTATTACAGCTCATATATGTTTAAATTTTAAACGGTTAAGTAAATTGAAAAATACAATTATACTATCTTCACTAATTTGTAAAGATATAATTAAAATTACGAACTGTAAAACGTAAAAAAGGGGTTTTTATGTTTGTTTTACATCTATAATTTTTACCGGACAAGCTTCCTTGGCTTTTATGCTGTCATTAAAAATAGTTTCGTCGGGTGATTTAATGGTGAAAAACCCTTTTTTTTCTTTAGAATGAAGTAATACCGATTTACCATCTTTTTTAGACATTTGAAACTGAGCTGGAGCCAATTCTACACAGTAATTACAGCCAATACATTTGGCTCTTTGTAAGGTTATAATTACCATTTAAGCTTCAACTTTGTTTTCTACTATTTTATATAATTTATCGGAAGGTCTTATTCTAAAATTTAAAGGAATTGTACATGAATCTCCTTTTTGAGCACTACTTCCCTCAACATCATTTACAAACATTTGATCTATTTGCATTTCTTTGGCACCTGTAGTTGGCCCTGTAATTAAAATAGTATCTCCAACATTTATATCGTAGGCTTCAATTTTAAATTCGCCAATATTTGCTTTTGGAAAAAAGTGCATTCCTTTACCAACATACACTTTCTTTTGTGTAGCATGACTTCCGGATCCGTTGCTCCATTCCCCTAATTTTTGACCTAAATAATAGCCGCTCCAAAAACCACGATTGTATACTTTTTCCAATTCTAACATCCAAGAAATAACTTTTTCTTTGCTGTAGGTTCCTGCTTCAATACTATCAATAGCGTCTCGGTAACATTTAATAACATTTGCTACATATTCCGGAGCTCTTCCTCTTCCTTCAATTTTTAACACTTTTACACCTGCGTCAACAATTTGATCTAAAAAATCAATAGTACATAAATCTTTTGGCGACATAATATACTCGTTATCTAATTCCATTTCAAAACCAGTTTCCTGATCAATAACAGTGTATTTTTTTCTACAATTTTGCTTGCAAGCACCTCTATTTGCTGAAGAGTTGGATGAATGTAAACTCATATAACATTTTCCTGAAACAGCCATGCACAATGCTCCGTGTCCAAAAATTTCAATTTCTAATAAATTTCCTGAAGGTCCGCAAATGTTTTCTTTTGCAATTTGTTCAGTTATTTTTTTAACCTGACGCAAACTAAGCTCTCTACTTAATACCATTGTATCGGCAAACATGGCATAAAAACGTGCCGTTTCAATGTTTGTTATATTAATTTGAGTAGATATATGAACTTCCATACCAATAGCTCTAGCTGATGCAATAACAGCTTGATCCATTGCAATTACTGCAGTAATATCTGCTTCTTTTGCTTTTTGAAGTAATGTTTTTACAATACTTAAATCGTGATCGTAAACAATTGTATTTAAGGTAAGGTATGTTCTAACATTTTTAGCTTTACATCTTTTTGAGATTTCTTGTAAATCATCTAAGGTAAAGTTAATGGAAGCTCTTGCACGCATATTTAACTGCTCAACACCAAAGTAAATGGAATCTGCTCCATTATCTAAAGCTGCTTGCATTGATTCAAAGTTTCCTGCAGGTGCCATTAATTCTATTTTTCCAGTAGTAGTCATTCTATTTTTTGATTTTCGGCAAAATTACATAAATTCTTATAATTAATAGTTTTCCGTATTATAATACTTTTTTAACAAAAAAATAATTATTTGTTAATTTTCAATTATTTACAGTACTTTATCATGTTTTTTTACAAAATTTGCATAGTTAAATTAAAAATTCATAAAAATGAAAGTAGCTGTTGTAGGCGCTACCGGAATGGTAGGTAATGTAATGTTACAAGTATTAGCGGAAAGAAATTTTCCAATTACAGAATTATTATTAGTTGCTTCAGAGCGTTCTGTTGGTAAAAAATTATCATATAAAGGAAAAGAATATACAATTATTGGTTTGCAAGATGCAGTTAATGCAAAACCAGATATTGCCTTATTTTCTGCTGGTGGAACTACTTCAGAATTATGGGCACCAAAATTTGCTGAAGTTGGTTGTACGGTTGTAGATAATTCTTCTGCTTGGCGTATGGATCCTTCAAAAAAATTAGTGGTTCCAGAAATTAATGGAAATGTTTTAACTAAAGAAGATAAAATTATAGCAAATCCAAACTGTTCAACAATACAATTAGTAATGGCTTTAGCGCCGTTACACAAAAAATATAAAATGAAACGTGTGGTAATTTCTACGTACCAATCTGTTTCAGGAACTGGTGTAAAAGCTGTTCAACAATTAGAAAACGAAGAAAAAGGAATTAAAGGAGAAATGGCATATCATTATCCAATTAACAGAAATGCAATTCCGCAATGTGATGTTTTTTTAGATAATGGTTATACCAAAGAAGAAATGAAATTGGTAAAAGAACCTAAGAAAATTTTAAATGATGATTCTTTTTCTGTAACTGCAACTGCGGTGCGTATTCCAACTTCTGGAGGACATTCTGAAGCTGTTAACGTACAGTTTGAAAATGATTTTGATTTGGCTGATGTTCGTAAATTATTAGCTGCAACGCCAGGTGTTATTGTACAAGATAATTTAGATACAAATACGTATCCAATGCCAATGTATGCTAATAATAAAGATGAAGTTTTTGTTGGTAGAATTAGAAGAGATGAGTCTTTACCAAATTCATTAAATATGTGGATTGTAGCAGACAACTTACGTAAAGGAGCAGCAACAAACACTATTCAAATTGGAGAATATTTAATTGCAAATGGTTTAGTGTAAATTAACTCATTTAAATATAAAAAAAATAAAAGCCGCAAATTTGCGGCTTTTATTTTGGGGTTTACTGGGGTTTATTTTGTTACCGCTAAAACATCTTTTATAATTTCTTCTAATTGGTGCTTTGGTAAAGCTCCTTGAGACATTTGCGGTTCAGCCTCTTTTGGACAAAATAACATAGAAGGAATACTTCTAATTCCAAAAGCCGCGGCTAATTCTTGTTCAACTTCTGTATCTATTTTATAAATATTCACTTTTCCTTCATATTCATCGCTTAATTCTTCTAAAATTGGAGCAATCATTTTACACGGTCCACACCAATCTGCATAAAAATCTATAATACAAGGTAAATCACCTTCAAATTTCCATTCTTTATTTTTTTCGAAATTAAAAACTTTTTCTAAAAAAGTTTCTTTAGTTAACATTTCAGTCATTCTAGTATTTTTTATATTAATAAATAAGCCTTAACAGCTTTGTTATTTGACGACAAAGTGACACATAAACTTACAATTTTATAGTAACTAAAGTTACATGGCTATATTTTCAAGTACTTTAAAGTCAAATCTAATAATAATTTAAAGCAAAAGTCTGGTTTTAAATTGAAATGTTTTTGAAAAAGGGTTGGTTTAATTGCTATTTCTTTTTTAGTTAAATTTGTTTTTAAAATAAATTTTAAAATGAAAAAATTAATACTAATTGCAACAATTGGAATATTTGTTGTTTCATGTAAAAACACACAATCAGAAAAAACCCTAGAAAAATTGAACTATCCTACCACAAAAAAAGTAGACACAGTTACCAACTATTTTGGTACTGAAGTTAAAGACCCATATCGTTGGTTAGAAGATGACATGTCTGAAGAAACTAAAAATTGGGTTACCGCTCAAAATGAGATTACTTTTAATTATTTATCTAAAATTCCTTACAGAGAAGAACTAAAAACAAGATTAGAAAAACTTTGGAATTATGAAAAAATAGGATCGCCATTTAAAGAAGGTGATTACACCTATTTTTATAAAAATGATGGTTTACAAAACCAATATGTACTATACAGATTTAAAGGTAAAGATAAACCTGAAGTATTTTTAGACCCAAATACATTTTCTAAAGATGGAACTACATCATTAGGTGGCTTGTCTTTTTCTAAAGATGGAAACAAATTGGCTTATGCAATTTCTGAAGGTGGAAGCGACTGGCGTAAAATTATTCTTATGGATGTTGTATCAAAAGAAATATTAGAAGATACTATTGTTGATGTAAAATTTAGCGGAATGGCTTGGAAAGGTAACGAAGGTATTTTTTACTCTAGTTACGAAAAACCAAAAGGAAGTGAACTTTCTGCAAAAACAGATCAACACCGTTTGTTTTATCATAAGTTAGGAACCGCTCAAAAAAACGATCCAATTATTTTTGGTGATAAGGTAAAAAGAAGATATATAAATGGTTCTGTTACTGAAGATGGAAAATTTTTGGTGATTTCAGCTTCACAATCTACTTCTGGTAACGAATTGTATATTAAAGATTTATCAAAAGAAAATAGTAAAATAATTACTGTTGTAAACAATTTTGATAACGATACTTTTGTATTAGATAATATTAATGAAACATTGTTATTAGTCACCAATTTAAACGCACCAAATAAGCGAATTGTAAAAGTTGAAGCATCAAAACCTACTCCAGAAAATTGGGTTGATGTAATTGCTGAAACTAAAAATGTACTGTCGCCTTCAAAAGCAAATGGTTATATTTTTACAAATTATATGGTAGACGCCGTTTCACAAGTAAAACAATACGATTATACTGGAAAATTAATTCGTGAAATTGAATTACCAGGCGTTGGAACTGCTGGTGGATTTAGCGGAAAAAAAGATGAAGGATTAATTTATTATTCATTTTCAAACTATATAAATCCAGGTTCTATTTATTCTTTTAATACTACAGAAGGAACTTCCAATTTATATAAAAAACCAGCTATAGATTTTAATTCAGATAATTACGAATCGCATCAAGTTTTTTATACTTCAAAAGATGGCACAAAAATACCTATGATTATATCGTATAAAAAAGGAACAGTTTTAAATGGTAAAAACCCAACAATTTTATATGGTTATGGCGGATTTAATATTAGCTTAACTCCAAGTTTTAGTATTACAAATGCTGTTTGGATGGAACAAGGCGGAATTTACGCAGTTCCAAATTTACGTGGTGGTGGAGAATATGGAAAAGCGTGGCATAATGCCGGAACAAAATTTCAAAAACAAAATGTATTTGATGATTTTATAGCTGCAGCGGAATATTTAATTGCAAATAAATACACTTCTGCCGATTATTTAGCAATTAGAGGTGGCTCTAACGGTGGATTATTAGTTGGCGCAACAATGCTACAAAGACCCGATTTAATGAAAGTTGCATTGCCTGCTGTTGGTGTTATGGATATGTTACGTTATCATACTTTTACTGCTGGTGCTGGTTGGGCATATGATTACGGAACCGCAGATGATTCTAAAGAAATGTTTGATTATTTAAAAGGTTATTCTCCTGTTCACAACATTAAAGAAGGTGTTAATTATCCAGCAACATTAGTAACTACAGGTGATCACGATGATAGAGTTGTACCTGCGCATTCATTTAAATTTGCTGCAGAATTACAAGCAAAACATACAGGTAGTAATCCTACTTTAATTAGAATTGAAACCAATGCTGGGCACGGAGCCGGAACGCCAGTTTCAAAAACTATTGAGCAATATGCAGATATTTTCGGATTTACTTTGTACAATATGGGTTATAAAGATTTACCTAATAAAACAAAAGTAAAAGGTTAATTATAGTTTAAAAAAATAAGAGGCTGTCTACAAAGTTAAAATTACGTCAACCTGAACTTGTTTCAGGTTCTCATATTGATTGATAATAAGTATGATGAGATTCTGAAACAAGTTCAGAATGACGATTCTAAATATATTTGTAGACAGCCTTTTCTATCTTATTTCTAAAATTTGAGCTTCATTAAAAGGAATAACTTCACCAATTTTTTTTCCTAATAATTGCTTTCCAATGGGAGATTCTGTTGAAACAATAAAATAAGTTTCTTTATCAATAATTACTTGTCCAACACTTACCGCTAAAAAATAAGTTCCTTTAGTGGTTTTTACCAAACTGCCAAGTTTAACGTTTTTAAAAGAATCTTCAATAGTTAACCGTTGCAAGGTTTCTTTCATTTGGTTTACAATTGCTAATTGCTGGCTGGCTTTTTCCATTTCTAATTGCAACATAGCGCGTCCGGTTTCGTGTTTATCTCCTGCTGAACTTTTGGTTTCAGAAAATAAATCGTTTTTGTTGGTGGCTATTGTTTGCAGTACCGTTTCTTCTTTTTGTTGAACAAAAAGTAAACAAGCATTATAGAGCTTTTCTTTTAGTTGTGTATAATCTTTCATCATTCATTTGTAAAAATAAGATAATCTGCAATTGTTTTAATAATTTTGCAAACTAATTAATAACTATGCAGTTTCAAGGAAAACGTTATTTAGATTACAGTTCATTTATAAAATCGACCTTTGGCGAGCGCGTTCAAAAAATATCATTAGATATCGGTTTTTCTTGTCCTAACCGCGATGGCTCAAAAGGTTATGGCGGATGCACCTATTGCAATAACAACACTTTTAATCCGGATTATTGCGAACCTACAAAAAGTATAAAAGAACAGTTAGAGCAAGGCATTGCTTTTTTCGGAAAAAAATACAAAGCAATTCATTACTTAGCTTATTTTCAGGCATATACAAATACATATTCCGATATTAATTCGTTAAAAAAAATGTATGAAGAAGCGTTAAATGTTCCCGGAGTAATTGGTTTGGTTATTGGCACTAGACCCGATTGTATTACGGATGAATTGATTGATTACTTTTCGCTTTTATCAAAAAAATACTTTATTTCGTTAGAATTTGGCGTGGAAAGCACTAATGAGAAAACGCTTTTAGCAGTAAATAGATGTCATACTTTTGAAGAAACCAAAGCAACTTTTGAAAAATGTAAAAACAAAGGATTTCATTTAGGTGCACATATAATTTTAGGATTGCCAGGAGAATCAAAAGAAGAATTATTTCAACACGCTATTGAGGTTTCTAAGTTACCTATTGATACATTAAAAATGCACCATTTACAAATTGTAAAAAACTCGGTAATGGCAATTCAATACAAAAGGAATCCTGAAAATTTTAACTTATTTTCTTCTGAAGATTATATAGATTTTATTACCGATTTTATTGGCTTAATTGAACCAAATATTATTATTGAACGATTTATTAGTGAAGCACCACATGAATTGCTTGTAGCTCCAAAATGGAATAATTTAAAAAACTTTGAAGTAGTTGCTAAAATTGATAAAAAACTAATTGAAAAAAATACCTGGCAAGGAAAATTTTATCAACCATCAGTATGATTAATTACACGTAAACAGAATAGTTATTGGTTTTTAGTTGAAAAATTGTTGGTAGAAAACAATGACTCTAAGATTTATGATAGTAAGTTCTTTTGAGAGCACCACTTGTTGTAAGTAGCCTTTAATAATTATACTTAATTCCAAACATAGTATAACCAGGAATCATAGAATATATTGAGTTTTCTATTACAAAATTATTTGATGTTTGCGTTATTTGTTCAAACCTATTTATATTCAATAAATTGCTACTTATAATAAAGTATGATAATTTATTTTGTTTGTCGGTATAATTAATATTTAACCCTAAAAGAGTCTGATAATTGCTATTTAAACTACCATTTTGCATAAGATAATTAAACGATGGTTCAATTTTAAATGAGTTAATTTTAGAAATTATCTTAAACCCAATATTTTGCGTTAATAAATTATATTTTGTTGAAAAAAGAGATTGGTTTATATTGACATATTCAGCTAAATACGAAAGTTGTAATTGTGTTGTGATTTTTTTAAAACTTGATGTTAAATTTGCACTTAAAGCATTCTTTAATAATTCAGAATTATTTTTTAATGAATTTATAAAATTTACATTATTTGAGTAATCAAAAGATAAACTACTTTTAATAAGTAAAGGTAAACTAGTAATTTTTGTATCAAAGTTTAAAATACCCATATAGTTCTTGTAACCTACTCCAAATAGATTAGAAAACAGAGAATAATTATTTACATATAATGTATTATTTGTATCGTTTTGGTCCGCAAATGAATATGATAAATTTAAAGTAAAGAACTGTTCTGTTTTACTTTTATAATTGTTAAACGCAAATGAAAATGTTTTTTTATTGATAAACGGATTATCCGTAATATTATTTGGCACGTTGATAGATTGATAATTTAAAATATAATTGTTGTCTAATTGACTAACTAATTCTAAAATTTTATTATTATTTTGATAACCTAATGAAAAATTACTTGCAGCATTTAAATTATAATTTAGAGAAATATTATTATCAATAAATTTTTTCAATTTTGAGTTTATAAAATATGAATTTGATGTAAATTGATATTTAAAAAATACTTTGTCATTAATATATTGAGTAATATCTATTTTATAGATAAGGTTTTTAATGTCTCTTTCTAATTTATTTTCAAAATTAGTATCTAAAATGTTAGTATCTAAATTTTCAATATTGTAATCAAAAGAAAATGAATACTTATATTTATTTTTATTACTTTTAAAAAGCAAGGAGTTAATGCTGTTTAAACGATTATTTTTATAAAAATAGTCTTGAGAAAAAGTGTTAGAATTTAAGTTGTACAAATTACTATCGTCAGAATAAATATTAAAATTATTTGAAATTTTATCTATTTTATAAGTTAATTCTGACGAAAGAAGAAATTTTTCATTTATTTTATATTGATAATTGATTTGATTATTTATAACCAAATTTTCTTTATTAGATTTGGTGTCATAATTATAGCTATTTATAATGTTTTCCGATGAATTACCATTTGATGGAACTATATTAAAAAGAAGTTTTATATTAGATTTATTGTTTATTGCAAATTGCATTCTAAAATTTGCATTGAAAAGTAAAAAGTTACTCTTGTTTATGTAACTTTCATTAATTTGTGGAATTGTTTTATCTAAAAACAAACGATTGTTTAAACGTTGCTCTAATTGTTTAAAATTATTAAAAAATATGTTTGAATTTATTTTAAATGTAGTTGTTTTAATTGCGAGGTTAAATGCTGAAAATAAATTTTGACGTTCTTTGCGTTTATCTTCATTATATATATAATCGGGTATCATTTCACTAACATCTGTTAGGCCAATACTTTGAGTAGATATACTTTCAGCACCACCAATTATATCAAAATAATCAGGAACTGTCAAAGGCATATCTCCAATATTATTAAAGTCTGAAATGAAAGATAAATTTCCGTTTTTTAAGAATTTAAAAGTATTTGAATGTGTAGAGTATTTACTTGCAACGCCTCCACTAGCTTCTATATTACCTAAAATTAAATTTTTACTTTTAGAATTTAATTTAATATTTAATGCTATTTTAGAATTTTCTCCAAATTCTTTTAAATTTATGTTGTCATTATGTTTTAAAAGTAGATCAATTCCCTCAACCATATTTGCACCTATGTTTTCTGTTGCCATTTGGTGTTTATTGCCAAAAAAATCATTTCCATCAATGAGAATTTTGTCAATTGTAATTCCTTGAAATTTCACTTTGCCTTCGGCAGATATTTCTAACCCAGGCAATTTTCTTATTAAATCGCCTAGATTAGTTTCTGTACTATCTCTTATAACATTAATATTGTACGAAATACTATCTTTACTTATTTTGGCTGCTTTTTGTTGAGCAATTATTATAATTTCTTTTAATTCAATATCCTTTTTAAAAAGTACAAAATCTTCAACAAAGTCGCTTTCTAATTTTATACTCCTATATTGAGGTATATAATTTAAAGCAGATACTTTTAATAAAAACTCGCCTTTTTTTACACTCGGTAATTTATAAAAACCTTCATTATTTGAAAAAGTAAAATTTGTAACAGTTGAATCTATAGCTAACACTTGAACAATTGCTCTTGAAATCAATTGTTTATTTTCATTGTTAATTTTTCCCGAAATCACAAATTGAGAGAAAACAATATTGTTCATTAATAAAATTAAATAAACACTATTCGTTAGTTTCATTCGTAATAATTGGATTTTCCATTGCTTTTTTTAATAATAAATCATAATTTTTTCCGCTTATTACTGTACCATCATTATCTTTCTTTATAATTAACTCTTTTTCAAATTTTATTTCAATAGCCGAATACAATCTATCTTCAGCTTCAAGCTGTAATATCAAACCTGGTAAACCATAATAAATAGACGGACCATCGTTGCTAGCAATCTCTTCGCAGTACCAAGCGGTTACTTGTTTATTGTTTATTATTGCTGTAGCCTTTTTACAATTAAATTTATCAATTTTTTTAATTTCATTGTATAATCTCCAGTTAATTGTAGATAATTTCTCTGTAATTAAATATTTTTTATCGAGTAAATTTTCTTGTTTGACATAAATTAATTCATCAAAATTTTTATAAACATTTTGTTCAGGCAATTGAACTGTTGTTTTATTTTTTGTTTTTGCCACAGTATCCTCAGTTGAGGATTCAATTTTATTGTTAGTAATCATACTATAAGTAGATTCTTTTTCATTATTTTTTAATACATAATATATTGGTGAATCTAAAAAGGTAATAAATTTTTCTCTTACTTGGATTGGAAGTTTTTCCAATTCTTCTTTTGGAATAATTAAGTTTTCTTTGTATTTAATTACCATATTATTAATAATTTGTTCACTAATTTTTAAATCAACATTTGTTAATTTAACTGTATCTGAATTTATTTTAACACTTTCCGTTACTGTTTTTTTTAATTCATCTTTGGCTTGTGGTTTACAGCTTTGAAAAACTAGTAAACTAAATATTATAATGATATTTTTCATGTTTTAAAAAATTAAAAATCAGGTTCGTTGCTAGTGCAACGAACCATAATTTATTGTTTGTTAACGCCACTCTATTGTAGTTTCTGTTTCAACACTTGAACCTACCCAATATCCAAGTATAAAGTAATTATGTGTTGTAATTTTGGTGACCATGTACCATTTGTCATTGTCACTTACAGTTGAAGTTTTAACTTCAGAAGTAGTTTCAGAAAAGATAGAAGTCATTTCGCTTGTTGTTGTTTTTGCTTCAAAATTTTCATTTGTTGAAGCAAAACTTGCAGTGCTCGCAAGCATAATTAAACCGAAAAGTAAATTTTTCATAGTACGTTATAGTATGGTGCTTGAATCTTTTCAAGAGCTTCTGGCTCATTAAGGAAGTCAAAGATTTTCTGCTGTTGTTTTTCCAATATGGAGTTTCTGCCCACTACAAGTCATTTATTTTCTTCTTTTAGGTGTTATTTCGTTTCTTTAATAAGCCATTCCGTAGGCTGAACGTTGAAATTTACACGAAATTTAGTCATAAGGTTTCTTGCAATTTTTATAATTATGGACAATTTTACGTAAATATCTATTAAAATGCTATACCAAAAAAAATCTAAATTATACAGAAATAAGTATAATTGTTAGAGAAGTTTTTTTGGTATAGTTATATTCTGTTCAATAAGGTATTTTACCAATTGTGAGTGTTTGTCTTTAAAAACAGCATCACAATCGCAAGAAGTTTGAACTATACTTCCTGACGAAACTTTAAGTATTTCTGAAAGTTTTAATATTAAATCAGGTTCGACTTTAATTTTGCCTTGTTCAATATTTGAGTAAGTTTTTTGGCTAATTGATAAAAGATTAGCTACATATTCTTGAGAGTAATCAAATTCTCTTCTTAAGTGTCTTAAATTTTCATTTCATTTTTTTTTCATTTTTCATATGTTTATTAAGTGTTCGTCATTTTTTACAACTATATTTTAATTTATGGTTCTAACAAATAAACTCATTTAATGTCATATTATAATTACAAGTACAATAATATTTCTAAGTATATATCGATATTCATAAATTTAGACTTTCATACTGGTAAAGACACTTGGCAAGGAAAGTTTTACACTTCTGATATTCAATAATATATTGTAACTTTAATAGATAATTTCAAAACCAAAATTTTGGATTATCTACTACTTTTTATAGTATTGGCGTTACTAGCTGAAATTTTAGGAACCGTTGGCGGATTTGGTTCTTCACTCTTTTTTGTGCCCATTGCTAGTTTTTTTCTAGATTTTCATTCGGTTTTAGGAATCACCGCCATATTTCACGTATCAAGCAATATCACCAAAATAGCGTTTTTTAGAAAGGGTTTCGATAAAAATTTGGTTATTTGGGTTGGAATTCCTGCTGTTATTTTTGTAATAATTGGTGCTTATATTAGCAAGTTTTTACAAACAGCCATATTAGAAATAGTATTGGCTATTTTTCTAATTGCTACAAGTTTATTTTTTATAATTTTTAAAAACACCACCATAAAACCAACTATAAAAAATTCAATTTTTGGCGGTGTTTTCTCGGGGTTTATTGCAGGGATTGTTGGTACAGGAGGCGCAATAAGAGGCATTACTTTGGCTTCCTTTAATTTATCTATTCAAACATTTATTGCAACTTCAGCTATTATTGATTTGGGAATTGACGCTAGCAGAAGTGTTGTGTATTTTTTAAATGGTTACATACACACACACGATTTATATTTAATTCCGCTGCTATTAATTGCTAGTAT
>NZ_JBFHHX010000055.1:0-20004 GCF_041596795.1 Lutibacter sp. | reverse complement strand
ATGATTGACTTTAGACTTTTGAAATTCTCCTAATATTAATTCTTGTGTTAATTTTTTAGAGTTAATAATTACTTCGTTCAATTCCGTTGTTATAGGTTTCAATTCAAGAGTTTCTTTTATTAAATCCGAGGATATTTTTTTTGTCTCAAAACCTATTGCAGAAAAAATAATAATTTTTGTGCTATTAATTTCTAATTTAAATTCTCCTTTTTCATTTGAAGTTGTTTCAATATTTTCGTTTTCTACCCAAATATTTACGTAAGGTATTTTTTCTTTCGTTTCACTGTTAATTATTATTGCTTTTAATTGACTAAAACCAGAGTTAGAAATAAGTAAAAATGTTATTGCAAGCAGTTTTTTCATATTGTGGGCAACAAGTTTGAATATAGGTTGTTTTTTTTGCTCAGTTCTTCTTAAGCATTTAGAAATTTATATAGACCTTTATTTTCCATAGCAATTAAAAGGTTTATTATTTTTGATACTTTTTGTAAATAATCTATTACAATTTCTAATTTAATACCTCTATATTCTGCGAATTCTTCTGAAGTTACAAATTGATGTGATTCATTTTTAAAATGCACTTTTATTTAATTGAGTAGTTTTCTTCCATAGCGTTCACTTCTGCCAATTGTAAATTAGAAAGACTTTGCACGTAATTCAAAGGTATTTGTTTTTTTAAATAGTATTAAAAGAAAGTTGACAAATTAATGACTCCAACTTATTTTTCTAGGTTAAAAATACACTTAAATTCAATTAAAAATTCATACAAATAAGTCTTGAAGCTTTTGTGTTTTTTATTAAACTCAAATATTTCTTTTTCTAAACTTTGATAAGTCTCTAAATATCCTTCACTAATACTAAAAACATCACTTTTTAAAGTTTTGGCTACTTTAGTTCTAAACTTTTCAATTTTTTCTTGAATAGCATTATTACTCTCATTTAACCTGTCACTATTCTTTTGTAATAGCTGAAGCCTTTCAAATAAAATAGGAGTAGTTAATTTAAACGATTTCGATTTTAGCATTGTTTTTAAAAATAGTAGTTCATTTCTTATGAAATTTAAATCGGAAATCCAGATTGAAGAATCATGAATTAAATCACTATAACTTTTGTTAATTTCAAAAGCCTTATAAAAAACATTTTGATTCATAATAAAGGTTATTTTAATTCAATTTAAATTAAATCAAATTCTAAACAATGTAAAATGATATTACTCAACTTCATTTCGCAACCTTTAAAAATAGTTTGTTTTTTTTGTAAAATTGAGCAATATCATTTTATATAATTTAATGTATTAATAGCTTTAATACATTAAATATAGTATCTCAAGTAAAATTTAACCTAAAAAATAAAACAATGTCACTAAATTTTAACCAATATGCCGCGGATGCAAATTCTTTTATGAAAGAGTATGCCGAAAAATTAAATATAGAAGATAAAGAAAAAGCTGGTCGAATTTTATCTGCAATATTACATGGGTTAAGAGAAGTTATTTCAACTGAAGAATCATTACAATTAATTGCTCAATTACCTATGTTTTTAAAAGCTGTTTATGTAAACGGCTGGTCTAGCCATAAAAAACAGCGAGTTAAATGCATGATTGAATTTATAGACTTAATAAATAGATTTGATGGTGTTACTGCAATTAATGATTTTGAATCTGATAAAAAGACTATACAATATATTAAAATAACCTTTTTAGTTTTGAGAAAATACATTTCACATGGTGAGTTAAAAGATATTAGAACTGAGCTTCCAATAGAATTAAAATCTTTAATATTTGAAGAATTTTTAATTTAAATAACTAAAAATAATTACAAACAAACAAACTTATGTAAATGGTAATAAAACTAAGCTACATAAATGTAAAAGAAATTTAAAATTGAGCATAAGAAACAATTAAATATGAAATTATTAATAAAAAAAATAGTGATATAACAATAAAAAATGTACCACTTGTTAATAGATAAAACGCCTTATTGAGTGGTTTGTACAATCAATTGGTTTTAATGATTTAACACAGTTCACATAAGAAGTACACAGAGACTCTGAATTTATGAATTGTTTGATGAACATAATAAAGCAGTAAAAACTATGATTTTAATGGCTATTGAAAAAACTAATAAAGCAACTTCCAATTAGGTTTTTATGGACAAGTGCCATGTGATTTTCCAGATTTTGCTGAATTTTTAGTAAACAAAGTAATGTATAGTATTTCATTTAATTCCGATGCTTTACTAAAAGGTATTTTAAACACTCCTAAAGCCTAACAAAAAACTGTTAGTTATATACATTAAGTCAAATTAAAATTGAAAAAAAATAATAGTACTGTATTGCTAATAACTTAAAAACAACAAATTATGAAAACTTCTAAATTTCATCCGCTACCAATAAAAACTTTTGAGAATTTAGCTACAAAGCATTCGCTGCATTGTGTTTCTATATATCTTCCTATGAATAAAAAAGGAAAAGAACAAAATGAACACTTGGCTCAAGAAACCTTAAAAAAATGTATAAAAGAGGTGAATAAAACACTTCAAAAACACCAACTAAGTAATACTGAAATAGCTGCTTATTTAAAACCAATTGAAAAGCTAATTGTTGATACTGAACTTTGGAGAAATCCATCGGAAGGTTTAGCAGTTTTTTTAGATAAAAACGGATTTAATTATTATACGCTTCCTATTCCTTTTACAGCCAAAACACAAGTAGCGAGTTCCTTTTATTTACAACCACTACTACCTTTATATGAAGTAGAAGAAATTTACTACTTACTAGAATTAAGCCAAGATTATGTAAAACTATATGAAGCTTCAACCTATGGTTTAACCGATCTTCAAATTAAAAGTTTAGCACCTGATACATTGGAAAAAGCAGTAGGATCTGATTTTAAACAAAAAATGTTGCAATTTAGAAGTGGTCAGGATGCATTTGGTGCTGGGGCCTTTCACGGACACGGTGAAGGTAAAGATGATTACAAAAAAGAAATATTCGCTTTTTTAAAGGTTATAGACAAAGCTGTAAATAAAGTCATTAAAAACAATAAAGCTCCTTTAGTTATTGCAAGCACAAATAATGTGTTTAACAACTATAAGCAAGTTAACACCTATCCAAACCTTTATACAAAAAATTGTAAAGGTGATCCTGAGTTTAAAAATAAAACCAAATTACATGAAGCCTCTTTAAAAATAATAAAACCCTATTTTAAAGAAATAAAAAAACAACAATTACATCAATTTCAGGAATTATACCATACACCAAAAGTTTCATACCAATTAAATGAAATTATTCCCGCAGCTATTTCAGGAAAAATAGAGACACTATTTGTTGAAAAAAACTCAAACGAATATGGGTTGTATAATATAGAAAGTGGAAAGCTAATACTAAACACTAAAAAAGATATTCATAATAGTTCACTCACCAACTTAGCTGCAGTACAAACATTTTTAAACAAGGGAAATGTTTATGTATTAGACTCAAAAAAAATGCCTGTAAAAGGAAGGTCATTAAACGCCATTTTTAGATATTAAAAATTAATAAATACTAAAAAACTAAAAGATTTGAAATTGATAGAAATCATTTAACAACTTAGTAATCAATTCTAATTTGATGCAATTTAATTATTTCTCTAAAAATCAGGTTTGATTACTTATTTATTTAGAATCTAAAAATATTTCGAAAAATGCAAATAAAAGTTAATAGAAAAAGCAACCTTTTCAGTCCAGATACTAGCCGAGTAATTGCCCGCTTTAATTATTCTGGTGATGAAAAAAGTAAAGGAATTATTCTAAAAATTCTTGGACTTTCAGAGGAGAAAGCTAAAGAAGAATTAGTAAAGATACTTAGAGGTTATTCTAAGCGTCATAGGAATATTTCAAAAATATTCAAAAATAATTTCAATAAATTATCCCATATTTTAAAGGAGCTAAATATCAAAACAAATGATATTAGCAATTGTATGAAATCACTTATTGGCTCCTATTTTACAAAAGAATACTCCATTGAATCGGCTGCATTTTTTAACCCATCTATGATTGAAGATCCTGATCAAAGTGAAATTTTAAAAGGAGAAAAAAGAGTTATTTTAAGCTTTAGAGCCACTGGAGAAGGCCATATTTCATCTATTGTATTTAGAGGTGGTACACTTGATGAAAATTGTAATTTACAAGTTGAAGAACCTGGTAAAATGATTAATGAGGCAAAGAATATAAAAAGACATGCTTACAATAAAAAACATTTCTTTTCAGAACTATCGGAATTACATGAAAACGACCAAGATATCAAATCCAGCCTTATTTCTAAACTGCCTGAAAATTTTTCATACGGTGAATTGGAGCGAGTTGTAAAAAAATTAAAAAATGAACTTAATTTGTGTTTATCAGGCAAAATACTTTGTGATGAAATTATGTGGTTAGCATCTTCTCATTATGAAATTAAATTTTCTTTGGATACTGATATTTCTGAAAGAGTTATTTTTCCTGTTTCCAATAATGAAAAAAATGGAATTGAAGATGCTCGGTTTGTAAAATTCACCGATGATAATGGAGAAATAACCTACTATGCAACATATACTGCTTATGATGGAATTACCATTTTACCCAAATTATTGGCGACTAAAAATTTTTACCATTTTAAAATAACAACTATAAACGGACAGGTGGGTAGAAATAAAGGAATGGCATTATTTCCTAGAAAAATAAATGGAAAATATGCAATGCTTTGTAGAATTGATGGGATAAATAATTTTATCTCTTTTTCAGACGATTTAAACAGATGGAATGAAGCCAAAATATTGCAAAAACCAAAATATCCTTGGGAATTTGTTCAGGTTGGAAACTGCGGTTCTCCAATTGAAACAAAAGATGGCTGGCTTATAATTACCCATGCGGTAGGTCAAATGAGAGAATATGTAATGGGCGCATCATTATTTGAGTTAGAAAATCCTGAGAAAGAAATTGGGCGATTGAAAATGCCGTTAATGATTCCGAATGAAATAGAAAGAGAAGGCTATGTGCCTAATGTTATCTATTCCTGTGGCTCAATTGTGCATAATGGTATATTATGTATTCCATATGCAATGTCTGATCGTGCTTCTTCTTTTGCTACCATAAATTTAGAAAAACTACTCACTGAATTAAAAGAAAACAATAACTAAATAATAATTAAATAAAGTTCTTTAATTGTGACAACAATCATAACCTTAAATGATGTCTATCATAGAAAAACAATAATTCTCCTCTTAAATTTAATGTGTTAATTAAAAGTTCTTTGAAAAAACATATAAAAAATAGATTTACATTGTTTATAAACAATCTGTAAATTATACTGAGGAGGTTTAGTTACTTTTTGATGGAAGTTGTAGTTTATGATTCTAATTTTTAGAGATAAAAATTTTTTTTGAAGGATTATTTCAAAATCACTAAGTTACCAAAGTCTTTTCAGGAGGAAACAGGAAGTTAAGGCTTCCTGTTTCTAATAAAATAGATTTTCATTCTTGTAAAAGTATGAAAATTGAAATGTAAGATTAAGTATGTTAATGATAACTAGAGCTAATTTCAGTTTTATTAAGTAAAGAATAACATAAGAAATTATTTTGTTAATATTGATATGTTTAACTTTTTAGGAAACAGGAAGTTAAGGCTTCCTGTTTTTATTTATAAACCATCCTAAAATCAACTAATTAATTGCTTGATATTGAGTAAAATCATTTCAAAAAATTGAAATTAGAAATAACTTTAAGCTATTAATAAGTATAATTTAAAAACATAAAATTATGTCACTAGTAAAATTTAGAAAAAGTCCGTTAGAAAATTTGTTTACATCAGATTTTTTAGAATTTAACACCAACAATTTATTTAATGATAGATTTTGGTTAAAAAGAATGAATGAACCTGCATTGAATATCAAAGAAATGAAAGACGAATTCGTAATTGAATTAGCCGCTCCAGGTTATAATAAAAAAGATTTTAAAGTTACCATTGATAATGGTTGTTTAAATATTTCAGCAAAAAAAGATGAAACTAAAGAGGAAAAAGATGAAAATTACACTCGTAAAGAGTTTAGTTACGCATCTTTTGAAAGATCTTTACAATTACCAGATAGTATTGCTGATGAAAAAATAAAAGCGAAATATGACAATGGTATTTTAAAATTTAGTTTAGCTAAAAAAGAAGAAGCAAAAAAACAAAAACCTAAATTAATTGAAATTTCTTAATTTATTAAAAAAAGAAATTATTGTCTTATGAAAATGAGTTAATATATCGAGGTTTAATAAATCTCGATATATTTTTAGGTTTTTTTTAAATTTAAATCTAGTTGGACCCCCAATTGGATAATGGTCTAATTCTAAAACATCAGAAAATATACTAGCAGTTTTTATTCCTAACTTTAAAACATCATCCACTAAAATATAATCAATCCTTCAGTAAATATTATAATCTCCGCATTAAACCTATTAATTTAAAATAAATTTTTAATTATTTTCAATGCATAAAATATTTTCAAAAATTATTCAAAAACCTCATACTTTAACTTCGCAGGAGGTTCTTGAAAAGTTGAACTGTGATATAAATCTAGGTTTATCAACTAAATTAGCAAAAGCCAGAATTGAGACTTTTGGTAAAAATGAATTACCCGAAGAAAAATCAAAAGGCCCGTTTAAAATATTACTTGAACAACTATTAAACCCAATTATTTACATATTATTAATTGCCGCTTTTTTGGCATTTATTTTTAGAGATTGGCTTGAAGGAATAGCCATATTTATTGTAATTATAATAACTGTAGCCATTGGGTTTTTTATGGAATTACAAGCGCTAAATTCTTTAGAATCACTTCGTAGAATGGGACAATCTATGACAAGTGTTTTAAGAGAAGGAACATTATTTCGTTTAAAATCATTTTTATTGGTTCCGGGAGATTTAATTATTTTAGAAGCTGGGGATGTAGTTTCAGCCGATGCTCGTTTGATTTATACCGAAAACTTAACGGTTAAAGAATCTTTTTTAACAGGTGAAAGTTTTCCTATTGAAAAAAACACAAATATTTTACCAGAAAACACACCTATTGTTGAACTTAAAAATATGGTTTTTAAAGGGACTTTGGTAATTAAAGGAATGGCAAAAGCAATTGTAATAACTACAGGTAAGCACACTGAACTTGGTAAAATTCAACAATTGGGCTTGTCTTCAAAAAAAAGTCAAACTCCACTTGAAAAAAATTTAAGCAATCTTAGCAAACATTTAATTTATTTAACCCTTATTTTAACTGCTCTTATAATTATTGCAGGTTATTTTAGAGGTATCAATTTTATTTTAATGCTCCAAACTGGAATTGCATTAGCTGTTGCATCTATACCCGAAGGTTTACCAATTGTAGCAACAATTGCCTTAGCACAGGGAATGTTGCGTTTATCAAAAAAACAAGTAATCATTAAAAAACTGGAAGCAGTTCAAACACTGGGGGCTACCAATATAATTTGTACCGATAAAACCGGTACGCTTACCGAGGATAAAATGAAAGTTCATACTGTGGTGTTTGAAACAAAATCTCTTGAAAATATTTATCAAAAAAACAACGATTTCTTTACGGAACTTAAAAACTTACATGAATTTGAAAATCTTATAATGGCAAGTGTTTTATGTAATGATATTTTATTAACCAGCAAGCAAAAATATGGTGATGCCATTGATTTAGCCTTAATTGATTTTGCTGAATTTGTAGGTTACAGCCCAATTTCTATTCAAAATAAAAATCCAGAAAAAATGGAAATTGCGTTTGATACCGAACGTAAAATGATGGCTACTGTAAACCAACATAACAATATATTTAAAGTATATACAAAAGGAGCATTTGAAACTATTGTTGAATGTTGTGATACCATTATTGTTAATGGTGATATTTCCCTTTTTAATAACAAGGATTTGTGGTTTAAAAAAGTAGATAATTTAGCTTCTCAAGGTTTGAGGGTTTTAGCTTTTGCTTATAAAAATTTAGAAAAAGTTCCGGATTATGAAAACTTTTTAAATAACCTAACTTTTATTGGGATTATTGGGTTTATTGACCCACCTAGACAAGATGTTAAAAATACAATTACAACCTATAAAAATGCAGGAATTAGAGTTGTAATGATGACAGGTGACCATCCTGGAACAGCAAAAAAAGTTGCACAAGAAATAGGTTTATTACCACCACAATTTACCAAAGAAATGGTGGTGTTGGGAAAAGATTTATTAGAGGTTGAAAAACTTTCTGAAGTAAAAAAATCCACATTATTAAATGGTGTTGTTTTTGCAAGAGTAACGCCCAAACAAAAATTAGATATCATAACCCTTTTTCAGCAAAACAATGCTATTGTTGGGATGATTGGTGATGGTATTAATGATGTTCCAGCTTTAAAAAAAGCTGATATAGGAATTGCAATGGGAATTAGAGGGACAGAAGCAGCTAGGGCAACTGCTGATGTAATTTTAAAAGATGATAAATTTACAAGCATAGAGCTTTCAATACGACAAGGAAGAGCAATTTATGAAAATATTAGACAGTTTGTAGTGTATTTATTATCAAGTAATTTAGCCGAAATAATTTCAGTAGGTATTGCTGCATTGTTTAATTTACCTTCTCCATTATTACCTTTACAAATTTTATTTTTAAATCTAATTACTGATATGTTTCCTGCATTGGCTTTAGGGCTAGGAAAGGGTGAAATTGATATTATGAACAAACCTCCACGATTGCCAAATGAACCTATAATGACTTTAAAATTATGGAATGCAACAATAATTTACGGACTGTGCATTACCGCTGGTGTATTAGGTATAACCTTATATTCAAACTATGTTTTAAAACTTACTGCCAATGAAATTAATAATATGGCCTTTTTTACACTTCTTTTTGCACAACTAATAAATGTGTTTAATTTACCCAAAAGACATTTGTCATTTTTTAATAATGAAGTAACAACAAATAGATGGATTTGGATTGCAATTATTTTTAGTGTGTTATTAACTTCAATTGCTTATTTTGTTCCGTCAATTGCACAGGCGCTTTCAATAACACCACTTTCAATTAACAAACTAATAACCATAATTTTATTTGGATTGGGCTCTTTATTATTGGCACAGTTTATTAAACGTATTGGCTTTACCATTTAGCAATATTTTAAGTAGGTTTTAGAATATACTTTTTAAAGGTTTTATTTCTATTTCTTTTTCTAATTTTTTGGAGGTAGAGTGGCTACCTTTTCCATCATTAAACGTGCAATTAAATAACAAATAGTTGATTCCGCCCCTTGATTTAAATTTACATGTGTTTTCTCCAATCCATCATAACAACCACCAGTTATTGGATTATACATAGTTTGATTTAGATGATTCTTACCTAAAAACCAATTAAATGCTATCTTTTGTAAATTTTTATATTTAATATTTTTCGTTGTTTTATAAAATAAATCTAATGCTTGTATGGTGTAAGAAACATCAATTGGTTGTTCACCATATTTATTGGGTGTAATTCCTTTATGGAGCCA
The DNA here is from genome assembly GCF_041596795.1 of Lutibacter sp. GTDB lineage: Bacteria > Bacteroidota > Bacteroidia > Flavobacteriales > Flavobacteriaceae > Lutibacter. The sequence goes on along the minus strand of NZ_JBFHHX010000055.1, from coordinate 10,478 downwards.
TCCGTTATTTGAAATAACTTTGAACTGATTCTTACAAAATTGCTTAGATAATAAAAAATTAAAGGAATCAATTGCGACACTTTTATAGTTTAATTTGTGGGTAACTATAAAGGCATACAACATCGCTTCTGATAAAACACTATTGGCATAGGTTAAATAATTTTCAAACCATTTCCAATCCTTGGTTTCATTTATATCGTAGTTTGAAATTAAATTATTAGCTAATTTTTCAATAATGTAAACAACTTCCAATTGTTTAGTAGCCGAATAATACAAATACAATCCTTTAATTGCAAAGCCAATGGCTCTTGGTGATAAAAGATTTTTTACCCAAGATAAACTATCTATAAAGCAGCTAACTGCCTTATCTATCATATATTCAGGTAAATAGTCTTTCATTGAAATAACCATTCCAAGTGCCCAAACGGCTCTAGCATTAGAATCTTCTAAATTTATATAGTTATTTTTAATATGTTCAAAATTGTTTTCATCTATGTAATTTACAAATGTACCTGATTGTTTTTGACAGCGTATTATAAAATTTAAATATGTATTTATAAGGTGTAAATCTTCCCTTTTTTGATATAATTTATAATGCAAACCCAAGGCTATTAAAGCACGAGCATTATCATCTAATGTATAGCCAGAGGAGATATCTGGTTGAGAAATTTTACAAAATTGAATTATACCCAATTCAGTGGTCATTTTATTAAGATGATCCAATTTTATTGGAGGGTAATTGTATTTTATTGCTCTTTTTTTATCAAGCAATTTATTGTATGCATTTACATGCTTTATTGCAACATTTTCCCAAGAAGATTCTCTTGTTTTTTGAAATGCCGAAATTGCCATAGATTGTCTTAAATCATTATTTGAAAGTATTTTTTTAGTGGCTTCAGCTAATTGCGCAGAATTTTCAATTTCTATAAGGATTCCCATATCTTCAGAGAGTGCTTCTTTGGTATGTGGAATGGTTGTTGCAACAATTGGACAGGCACAACTCATAGCATATGCAAATGTACCACTAACTGCTTGATTTGGGTCTTTTGATGTAAATAAATAAACATCTGTTGCTTTTAAATAATTTAACAACTCATTTATTTCTAAATATTTATCTATAAAAAGAACATTGTTTTTAAGGTTTAACTCAAGTACTAATTCTTCCAAATAATTACGATACGTATCTATATTATTTTTTATTGAATTTGGATGTGTTTTGCCAATTATCAAATATAAAACATTTGGAGTGTGTTTGATAATACTTGGCAATGCATTTAATGCAGTTTCTATACTCTTACCCGGACTTAAAAGTCCAAAAGTTGAAAGTATTGTGCGATTTTCTAAATTATATTTCTTTTTTATTTCAATGGAGTTTTCCCAATTCACAATATGAGTTCCGTGTGGTATATAAATTATTAAATCTACTGGAATACCATAATCTTCCATTAATATTTTTTGAGATTGTTTGGTCATAACAAATACCATTCTTGACTTGGATATTAACTTCTGTACTAATAATTTTAATTCATTATTAGGCCTAGGAATTACGCTATGAAACGTAAATGCGACAGGTTTTTTTATAGTTTCTAAAAATGTGGTTAAATAATTTCCATAAGAACCACCAAAAAGACCAAATTCATGTTGAATATGTACAATTTTAATTTCGTTATTGTAATTAATTTCGTCGGCAACTAATTTGTATTCTTCTTTAATGGTTGGATTTAATTTAAATTTCACAACATCTGATTTTTTAGTATTTGTCCCAATTTCACAAATAACACAGTTTAATGTTTTGTTAAATGAATTATTAATAGCAGTAATAAGGTCTTGCGTAAATGTGGCAATACCGCATTGCGTTGGTGGAAATGTTGTTACAAATGCAATTTGAGTTTTAATTGGCTTTTCTTTCATTGTTCATTATTTATTGTTTAATATTTCAGATAATAAATTATTTAAACTTACAGACGCCACTGCAATTCTGCTATCGGCAGCACCATAATAAATATAAAGTTCATTATTAAAAATTGCAGTTCCTGTTGGAAAAACAACATTGTTTACATTCCCCTCTATTTCGTAATCTTCAGTTGGAGAAAATAATGGTTGTTTTAATCTTCCAATTACTTTTAGTGGATTTTTTAAATCTAATAACGCTGCACAAGCATGGTAGATTAAGCCCTTAGTACTAGATTGAGCAGCATGGTAAACAATTAACCACCCTTTTTCGGTTTCAATAGGAGGACAGCCGGCACCTATATGGCTACTTTCGTGTATAAATTTAGGAAGCAAAACAATATGCTTCCCTAAATCCTCAATGTAATTTCTCCAAAAACTACTTGTTAATTCATTTGAATCTTCAAAACAAAGTAATTGAATTGAAGGATGTAACCGATGTAATAATGCAAATTTCCCTTGAATTTTTTTTGAAAAAAATACCAAGTTTTTGTCCCAAACATATATTTTTCCTTTCATCATTTTTGAAATTTTATAACGGGAAAAAAGCTCGTAAAATACATAATGTGATTTTTTAATACGACCATAATTTTGAGCTATTAATTTTGAATATTCTTCAAAAGTAAATTTGGGTGTTATAATTCCTTGTTTTTCAAAATTTTTCAAATCTGTGGAAGTTGCATACGCTCCAAATACATTAATCCCATCATATGCTGAATACGTTAAATAATAGGTGTTATCTATCTTTGTAATTCTTGGATCTTCAATTCCATGAAACTCCTCACTAGTTTCTGAAACAAGGATTGGTAGTTTTGATCTTTCAATTACATTTAAAGGCCCATTTAATTTGCAATAACCTATACTGGAAAAATTACCTTTTCTAACAGCTCGATAAAATAAATGTACGCTATCCTTATCTTGATAAACTGCAGGATTAAAAACTCCTTCATTTTCAAAACTACTGGCTGATTTTTCTAAAATAACTCCATGTTTTTTTACTTCAATCATTTTAAAAATATTTAATATAAGCTACTATTTTAGTTCTTTACATTATTTTAGATATTATTTATAAATTTCTAATACTGATCTGTTTCTTAGAATTGAAAATTGTAAAATATCGCCTGACTTTAAAATTTGAAACAGCAGCCACGCTTTATGTAAATTTTCTTGACTTGTTTATGGTGTATTTTCAACGGAAAGGATAATATCTCCACCTACCATCAGTTAAACATCTTCAAATTAAATTTTATAAGCTCCTCCTTTTAACACTATAACATCAGTTAATGAAAAATTGGCGACTTTTCTACTGAAAGACCTTCTTTTTGGGGATATTTACAATTCCAGATAATGCATCTGATATTAAATATGCTTCAACTCTTATCCAAAAAGATTGTTCATCTAACAATAATTTTTTTTACCACATTAGGTATTGTTTTAAAACAAATGTGAACCCTTTTATATTCAGTCTAATGGATAACAAGCTTAGAATCATATGTTCCAATAAGTAACTCAGCTTCTTTTAATTATTCATATAGCACACAAATATTTTGGCAATACCTTGTAAGCATAAAAAACAAAGTATTAAGAGCGAATTTCTCATTTTAAAGTTTTTTCTAAATTATCTTATATACAAAGTGAATACTATTTTGTAATTAATCAAATGACCATTATCAAATAACAACATTAGAATGTATGAAATATATCATTTGAATAATTTAATTATAAAACAAAAATAATACTGATTACCATTGCTTTACCAGAATAAGTTAACAATAATTAAGAAAGTACACATCGAATTAAAAAAATCTAGGATAGGAGAAGTTTAATAAACTTAAAGAATTTTTTATATTTATTTATCAAGAATTGCTTCAGATGAAAATAAGGAATTGTTAGTAACAATGGTAGATATTACGAAACTTAAATCACACGAAATAAAGGTGGAATAATTGGAATTTTTCTTTTTAGACTTATGTTAAGTCTTTTTTTAATCTACAGTAATTCGAGCATATAATAATGCATCCTCATTTTTTTGAAGTCTCAGCTCAGCAGACACTTTCAAAAAAAGCTGACACTTTGCTACCATATTAAATCAAATAACATCAAAATTTATGATTTTTTACGTTTTAGTTGAATAAAATGGCTGATCTTTTTAATACAATTTCAATATAATTTTCTTTCATTTTTTCTGAAAGAAAGGAGGTGTTCACTATTTTTATTATTTCTTGTTGCTTGCTTTTAAATCGTTTAAAAACTCCATTGATTTGTTTGTTGTTTAAATCTAAACTATGACCTAATTTTATAAAATAGCCTTTAGTTAATTTGTTCTTTTTTCCTTCTAAAGTTAAGGCTAGTTCTTCTTTGTCTTCTGGATTTACAATGGCCACATTTAACAAATCGTAGGCTGGTGCTAAAATCCAATTGGAATTAGTTTCTATCATTGAAAAGTTTTTTAAATGCATATCGTTGTTTCCAGTTAAAAAACTAAATACTGCAATTTCAAAAAAGAAAAGTTTATCTAATAAGGTATTGCTAGAATATTGCCCCAAAGCTTTTCCAATTTTTTCCATCGAGCTTTTGTATTTATCAAAAGCTTCCGTTATTTGAAACATATCCAACATATGAATCTTTTTTCCATCGTCAGTGCGGTCGATTCGTTTTGTGATGTACGATAATTCACCCGAATTTAATCGGATTAAAGAGGAGGGAACCGTATTAATTTTTAAATGTTCAGCCAAACGCATAGTTACATGTTCATTGGCTGGCATTTCTGGAAAATCGATAGAAGGTGGTTTAACAATGTAGTTTCCACCTAAAGCACCAACAACTGTTAACCGATTGTCTTTTGCCTGATCATCAAATGTCATAGATAATTTGGGTTGAACTCCAGGAACTGAAATGCTTCGTTCTATTACGTTTTTTGCCAAATCAGTCATTTGTTCCAATGAATAATTTAGTTTTGGGGCTTCTTTTGTTCCAAAAAAAGTCAAACTACATTTTTCGTGAAAATCGGTTTCTGTAGTCAAATCTTTATAACAATACAAACACTTATTTTTCATCTTCTACAATTATAGGTTGAACACTTACTGCTCCAATGCAATTTTGGCAACAAGCCAATAATAATCCCATTCTGTCATTTGGGTTTATTTTCCAGTTTTTTGAAGCAATATTTAACAACCAACCTTCAGGAATTAATCCTTCAAAAAAAGGAAATAATCGGTTGCTTTTATAAGTTTCTTCTCTAACAGGTAGGGTAAAGGTTATAAACTGATGCGGAAAATATTTCACATATTCGGTTGCGTAGGTAAAAGTATACTCTCCATCATTGGTTTCAACCAAGGTGCCTGCCAGCGTTGTGTGGTAAAAAATATGTGCGCTTCTCATAGGCTAGTCGTTTGCAGTGGTTGTCTCTTTTAAGTTTACTGGTGCAAGTGTGTGTCCAAACATTTTTAGCACTAAATTTACCTTATCCATATTTAAGTTGGTTTTGCCTTGTTCAATTTTACGGATGACAGTTAGCGCAACACCAGTTCTTTCAGCGAATTCTTCTTGCGTTAAATTCACTTCTTTTCTTCGTTCTTTTACAAACTGTGCTAATTTTTTCATTATATGCTTTTAAGTATAATTTTATGTAAATATAGTAAATTATATGTAATTACGTATATTTTATATTTAAAATGCTGTTTTGTATGTATTTACATATAAAAAAGTAGGGTATGGAAGTCCTTTTATCAAACTTTTTGTAAATATTCAGTTACAATTTCTAATTTGATTCCGCTGTATTCTGCAAATTCTGTCCTTCCTGTTATTCAGATTTTGGGAATTGAATTTTATCAAGAGGTAAATGGCGCTATGTATCCGTTGAAAAATGGATCCTACAATGCACTTGCAATTGTAAAAGTTGATACGGTATAGTGGAACTTGTTTTACATAGAACGTATTTTAAAGAGGGTACCAACGGTGCCCTTTTTATCAATCAACAATTTTTAGGTTTTACCATTGAATTGCCCTGGAAAGAAAATTTGAAAAGAGTGTCGTGTATTCCTGAAGGTGTGTATGAATTGAAGCCTCGGTATTCCGACAAGTTTAAACATCATTTAGTGCTGCAGAATGTACCCAAAAGAAGTTTGATTTTGATTCACCCAGCCAATGATGCCAACAAAGAATTACAAGGCTGTATTGCGCCTGTAAGTTCACTTACAGGGATTGCTAAAGGATTGCAATCTCGCATTGTATTTCAGAAAATACTTTCTAGTTGTTACCAAGCATTTGACCGAAAAGAAAAAGTAACCTTAACTATTAAAAACTAATTTATGAAAATTACTGAACGATATAAAAAACCAACTCCTACCTTTTTTAGAAAATTGAGAAATATTGGAATTGCATTGGCCGCAACTGGTGGTGCTATTATTGCAGCTCCGATTGCATTGCCAGCAACCATTGTAACCATTGCAACTTATTTAACTGTTGCAGGAACTGTGGCGACTGCTGTGAGTCAGGCGGTGGTTTCTGACAATGAAATTGACACCAATGGCGAATAATGACCTACAACTGCGCTCTGGAATTGTTGGAGGCACTTTTCTATCCACTATTTTAAATATCACTTTTAACGATATTCTTTTTACAATAATTATGGCTGTGATTGGTGCAGTTGTAAGTTTTTTTGTTTCTTGTTTGTTGAGAAAAATGTTTTCTTCTAAAAATAAATATTAAATATGCCTAGCTGAAAGCCAGGCATATTTTAATCGGATATTTTATTTTTCTTAATCCAGTCCCTCAATTTTTCGATATTTTTTAGCCCCTTTTTTATATTCTCAATTTGACTATTAAAATCTTTTGTCCTATCAATTTTACCTGAAAATATTCTTAATGAAAAAGTTTTTTTATGTTTAACAAATTTTATGCTTTCTGGTAAGATGGATCTAATTTCTTTTGCTTTTTCTTCTGAGATTTCTTTGAAAGTTGCATCTATATTTCCTTGAGCAAATTTGTGTCTAAATATTATTCCTCTCAAATCATCATCATAAAGCATAGGCCAGTCACTTTGGTAGGGAATAATGCCTGGTTTTTTCATACGTAAATTGCAATGTTCAGACTCTTTAAAAACCCAATAAGAATGCCAAAAACTTTGAACAGGTACAGAGTTTACTGGTTGATAACCTCTTCTTAATTTTTCGGTTGCAATTTTCAAAAGATTACTTTTAAATAAACTTCGTTTCGTTCCTGAAAATTCAAACCTCTCAATTATAGTCTCGTATGAGATAAAACATTCAAAATTATTCTGATTTTCACAATAAAGAGCTGGAGCAATTAAAACACAAAAAGCTATATCACATGAACCTTTATTAATATAGTTTTGGGCTCGCTTTTCATATCTTTTAAATTGCTCATCTTGAAATAATGCATCTAATTTATTCTCTATTAAAACATAAATATTTTTATTATTTGAATTATAAGAAAACAGGATATCAGTTTCACCTAACCCAAAATCAGTTATACTTCTCCAAGCTCCATTAGATGATTTAAATAGTGGGAGATTTAATTCTTGAATAAACCACTCTGAGAATTTATCATCAGTTGATAATTCCTCAAGTAAGATTAAATCAACATCTCTTTCTTGAATAGATTCTATTGGTAAAATTGGTTCTGACATTGAGCACTATATGAGTTTAAATATGATTTATCTAACTGAGCATATTTAGATTAATCCGTTTAGAACAGCTATTAAGCCATTGCTTGTTGGTTAAATTAATATTAAATTAAATGACAGTAACTTTTAAACAATTTAAAAGTTAGATTTAATTATTATTCTGTATTAATCCAATTATTAAAATAATTAGGGCTAATAAAACAATTATTATTGAAAAGGATAAATCTGCTTTTTCTTCTTCTTTTTTGATGAAATTATTAGTTTTATCTTGTATTTGTTCTTTACTTTTTTGTAAAATTTGATGATAATTAAGTGAGGAAATTTGTTGCCTTGAGAGTTTCAAATTTAATTCTGTTAATTGCCTCATATCATACCAATCTTCAATCCTTTCATCTTGTATTTTGTTATCCTTTTCATAAGTATCAAATTCCTTAATGGGTTTTTCAACTGTTTTGTAATGTATACTTTCATTTGCACAATCTAGCATAAATTCTTCAAGAATTTCTGTTTGATGATGAAAGTTATGTGTATCAATAATTTCTTTTTTAAATCTTGAAAATCTTTGTTTACTTGAAGCAAGTTTATCTAGAACTTTTACATTATACATTGCTTTAATCCGTTTACCTTCGAAACTATCAGAATAGTTTCTTGACGATAAAATTATCATTTCATAGTTAAGAATAGTTGCCTTTCTCATTTCTTCTATAACAGTTTCTCTATTCATTCCTCCTTCTAATCTACATTTTGTAAAATCAGAATATGCAAAATTCTCATTAAAAGCTACGGCAAGTATAATATCAATATCTGCTGTATTATTAATATATAATGGTTCTTGTATTTTATTATTCATAGTTTTTTTAATATAATCTATATATAAATTAATTAAAGAAATCTAATAATTTAGATTCTTAAGTGAATGGGGCATTCTTGTGGCTAACGGGTTTTTATATGATTTGTACGACTGGAAAATCGGAGATTTTTCTGCCGTAGAAAATCGTTTGTTGAATGTTTGCCGTTTGTATTAGTTCGAATGTAAGCATAAATTATATGAGGTGTTAGGCAACGTTTTTTCTCTAAAGATTTACACAAAAATATTTTTCAAGAATCCTAAAATGCCTTCAAGTTTGGGATGAATTAATTAGATGTCTTTAATTAAAAATAGTCACCCAATTTTTTAGGATAACTCGGATAATAACCAATCATCGAATTTATACATTCTCCCATATAACCAAGTGAAGCTTCGACCCTTTTTAAAAGATCAGCTTCTGCTTTATCTGAAAATTCGGTTTCCTTTTCTACGAGTAAATTATACTGCGAAATTGAAAATGCTTCACCACATTTTATATATTCTCGATTATATGAATCTTCTTTATCAATAATCTCTTTTATAAACATATATTCATATTCAAAAGACCTTTGTTTTCCTTCTAAATTTGTTAATGTTATAATGTCACTTTTTTTAATTAAAACGTATTTAGGTGTTTTTTTAAAAAACATATTTGTATTTTTTTTAAATTAATAATTTTAGTAAAATAGAATTGTGTTGCCGAATTTATCTATATCTAATTTGAATTTAGGGAATCCAACATCTTGTAATTCAGATTCGATTTTGTAAATTCCAAAATCATTTAGTTCTTCTCTAAATGTATAAAATAATTTAAAAAAATAAAATAAACTATAATATATGGTTTCACGACCAGCTTCATCGAAGCTACAGAGCTCTCTATTATAATAAAAAAATTGATCATTTGCATATAGACAAGCTGAATGTGCATCTTTGTACATACCATTTAAATGTAAAACTGCAGAAAATGGTGTTATTAAGGTTTCAAAAAATAATTTTGCTTTTTTTCGTGAAAATGATTCTTCTGATTCAAAAATTCCTTTTTTTTGAGATTTCAAAGCGTAATCTAAAATTGCTCTTTTCTTTATAATCATTAAGTCAATTTTATTTTTGTCAGATTTATTAATAATATTATCCATATTATTGTAAAATTCAACAAATTCTTCTTCATTCATATATTTTAGTTTTTTATTAAGTTTTGTGATATTTTTTCATATTATAAGATTAAAAGTCAATTAAATGAATCATTTCCGGATCTCTTTATACCTAAAGATTTGTTTTATAATAATAAATAATCCTAAATTTAATTCTCGTCAATTTAAAAACTTGCAAATATGATTCCTCCAAGAATTGCACCTAAAATAGAAAAATTAGCCTCAATTCTTTTAGCTCTTGCTTCATTTGGGGACTCATTATGTGTAAAGAGTGACCAATAGAGTCCTCCTAGAATTAATTTTCCAACCCAGTAACCAATAAATATTCCTAATATAATCATAGTGTTTTTTTAATTATAAATTTTCACTATTTTTTTAACCTTAATATCCTCTCAAGCATTTCCTAATTTCAGTATTTAATTCTCCTGATGAAGCAAGTTCATATTCAGAATTAAGTTCTTCATTCCATAATTCGAAAGCCAATAAAGCACCCATAATTCTTGTTGATTTTTTACCGAATATTCCTGAGTGAGCAGCTCCAATTTGTAAAAAATCTCCTGCTAATAGTGGTGAATTCTTACTTTTGGAAATTCTTATTCCTCGTTGAAGATGTTTAGAATAACTAATCTTCTCAAATATTTCATTGTATTTAATACTTCCGTAATCTCTTATAAAATTATTTCTGTAATTAATTATTTGTTCTTTATATTCCATATTTCTTTAAATTTATCAAGTATTATCTTATTTAATAATTGTTGCGTTTTTCGATTAATTAGTTATAAAATCTTAATATTTGCCGACGTGATTTTATATGATTTGTGCGACTGGAAAATCGGAGATTTTTCGGACGTAGCAAATCGTTTGTTGAATGTTTGTCGTTTGT
>NZ_JBFHHX010000054.1:0-20229 GCF_041596795.1 Lutibacter sp. | reverse complement strand
GAACCTAACGCTAAATCAATACCAAATTTTGCCCATTTCTGATTTTTAGTATAGTCTGCAATTAAATCTCTATGTGTTTTATACGTTGTAATATGATTATTGCTAAACGTAATTTTAGTAGGAAGTGCAGCTACTAAAACAGCTTCAATTTTTGTTGAACAGTTATCAAAAAAGAAATCGTATTGATAATTTTTATTTTCTGGTTTGGCATTATTTTCTAAAAAATTAAAAACCTGTTGTACTTCATTAGCAGTTAAATTTAAAACTTGTGCTTTAACCCATCTGTTTTCATACTGATATTCCGCCATAAAGTAGTTAAAGCGTGTTGTTGAAAGCTGGTATGTTAGTTTACCTTTTACAAAATTTAAATAAAAATTAGGCGCATTAAAATCGAACGTTCCATAATTATATACTTTATCAAAACCTGTTGAAGGATCAAAAATTCTGAATGCACTATGTCCAAACGTAGAATATAATTGATCTCCAGGTCCACATGTTAAAACGCTTACTGTTGCTTTATCTGAAAGTTGCATTTGTGCAACACCAATAAAAAATGAACCTAAAAAAAGAAGAAGGGTAAACTGTTTTTTAAACATATTATTTAAAATAATCGAAATCTAATTTTACAGAAAACACATTAGAATACAGAGCGCTTCCTACACTTGCAATATTGGTTAGAGCATAATCTATTTGTATGCCTTTGTATTTAAAACCAACCCCAAAATTTGGTTGAAAAGATACTTCTTTAGAATTATCAAATTGTGTTTCATTTTGCACATTACCAATACCTGCTCTTAAAAAAACAATATCAATATAATCTGCCTGAAAACCAATAGCTGGATCAATACTTACAATATCCGACGAAATTATATCATTAGTTTTACTAAAACTAAGGTTTAAATCAACTTCAGATAAAAGATTAAAATCTCTTCCTAGTTGAAACTTTCTGGCTACACCAACTTGTAGTTTTGGAGCTGTTATTTCGGTAGTTTCTGGTAACTCTTGGTTTTCACCTGAAATTGCACTCTGAATTTTTTCAAATTCTTGCTCATCAATACTCCAACTATTAAAAGTAGTAGTTATATCACGTGCCATGATACCAAATTGCCAATTATTTCTTTCAAATTGAACGGCAGCATCAAAACCAAATCCCCAAGAAGTAGCAAAATCACCAATAATTCTTCTAATAATTTTTGAATTAAATCCAACGTTTAGGCCTTTAACGGGTAAACTTCTTGCATAGGAAATATTTAAAGCATAATCAGCTGCAGAAAACAAACTAATTCTGTTATAATCAATATTTCCATCACTATCAATAAGTTCTGTGGTATTTAAAATATCATCAACTCCAAAACGTATAATATTAATTCCAATGGCACTTCTATCATCTATGGGCATAGCAAACCCAGCATAATCGTATTTTGCAATTCCTTCAAAATATTCAGCATGCATAATAGCACCCTGATAATCTTTTATTCCAATTAAACCTGCAGGATTCCAATAACTAGAATTAACATCGTTGCTAGTAGCAACTACTGCTTTACTCATACCAAAAGCTTGGGCATCTACACCAATATTTAAAAACTCATTAGAATATTTTCTAATAGTTTGACTAAAAGTGATTTGTGAGATAATTAATAAAAGGGCTAAATATTTTTTCAAGAAATAATAATTTTAGGCGAATGTAAAAAAACTTTATAAGATTACATTTAAATTTAAGAAATTAGTTGATTAATAAATTCTAAAATACGGTTTTCACTCCAAAGAATATCTTTTTTTATAATAGATGAATTAAATCCAACGTGACCACCATATTTAGGAGTTTCAAAAAACAACTGTTTATTTAAAGCTGCTTCTTTAAATGGATAACAACTTTCTGATAAAAAGGTATCATCTAAAGCATTAATTAATAAGGTTGGTACATTTATAGTTTGTAAAAATTGCTTAGAGCTACATTGTGCCCAATAATCGTGTGCATCTTTATAGCCAAATAAAGGCGCAGTTACAGCATTATCAAAATCTATAAAATTTTTGGCGCTTTTTATAGCCAATGTATTTAATGAAGAATTGGGGTGTTTTTTTTGTTTTACCAAACTTTTTTTAATTAATGAAATTAAAAAGCGTTGTATATAAATTTTATTTTGCCAATGCGAAAGTGCATTTGATGATCCTTCTAAATCTACAGGAACGGAAATTGTAATTGCTCCTTTTATTTGAGAAGGTAGAATTTTAGTTTCGCCCAAATATTTAAGTGTAATATTTCCTCCCATACTGTAACCAACCAATATAATATTTTTGTAGTTGAAATTATTTAGTATGTAATAAATAATTGTGTTTAAATCATCGGTTTTACCACTGTTATAGGAATAAATTTGCTTGTTATCTTCGCCACTGCAACCTCTAAAATTTACCGCAGCAACATCAATTTTTTTTGAATTTAAAAAATGAACTAATGAAACTATATATTTAGATGTTGAACTTCCTTCTAAACCGTGCAAGGCAATTACTATTGTATCTGAGCCAACTGTAGAAAAATCTATATCTAAAAAATCATCATCTTCAGTGGTAATTCGAGATCTTTTATATAAAATTTTGTTACTGTAAAACAATGTTTTAAACATAGTATTTACGTGTGTACTTTTAAATAAAAAGGAGGGTTGGTACGTAGTATTAATTAAAGGCATTGCTATTTTTTAAAAATTAAATATAAATAAATCTTTCTAAAAAATAGTTTATTAAATTTACCAAAAAGAATAGTAGATGAATATTAAAAAATCCATTCCAAATATATTTACCTTATTAAACTTATTATCAGGTACTATAGGTGTAATTTTTGCAGTACAAGGCGAGTTAGTGATAGCAGCGTATTTAGTTTTTTTAGGTATATTTTTCGATTTTTTTGACGGATTTTTCGCCAGATTGTTAAATGTACAAGGAGAATTAGGGAAACAATTAGATTCTTTAGCCGATGTTGTAACAAGTGGAGTAGTGCCTGGAATAGTAATGTTTCAGTTATTAAATGGAGCAATAGAAACCGGAAGTTGGTTTGTAGGAAAACCTTTTTTAGAAACTAGCACGGCAGCAATTATATCATTTAGCGGATTGGCAATTACTTTGGCTGCTGCGTACAGATTGGCAAAATTTAATATTGATGAGCGTCAAACAAGTTCTTTTATTGGGTTGCCAACACCTGCTTCTGCAATGGTAGTTTTATCGTTACCGTTAATATTAGAATATAGTTCTTTTGAAATAGCTTCAATAATTATTCATAATAAATGGTTTTTAGTTTCATTAACAGCTGTATTATGTTATTTAATGAATGCTGAAATTCCGTTATTTTCTTTGAAGTTTAAAAATTATAAATGGAAAGACAATCAGTTGAAGTTTATTTTTTTAATAGCTACCATTATTTTAATTGCAGGTTTAAAGTTTATTGCAATTCCTTTGGTAATTTTAATGTATATTATTTTCTCACTTTTTTATAAGGAACACAAGTAATTGTTACTTTTTAAAAATAAAATATACCGCTAAAATTAAAAACACAAAACCAATTAAATGATTTACTCTAAAGGTTTCTTTTTTAAATACAACTAAGGTAAAAACAACAAAAACAACAAGTGTTATTACTTCTTGAATTACTTTTAATTGAATTAAACTAAATGGACCACCATTTCCTTTAAAACCAATTTTATTTGCTGGTACTTGAAAACAATATTCAAAAAAAGCAATTCCCCAACTTATTAAAACAATGGCAATTAAACCAAGTTTGTTAAACCATTTCCATTCAGCAAATTTTAAATGTCCGTACCAAGCTAGTGTCATAAAAGTATTAGACAAAATAAGTAGTACAATTGTTAATACTGATTTCATAGTGGGATAAATAAATTAAAAAAAATGATAATTAAAATATTGAAACTTCTGTTTCTGTAGTAAAATATTCTAGAAATTTAATTCCTCTGTAAGAATTTCCTTTTTCATTTAATTTTGGACTCCAAACAGCAATGCTGTATTTATTTGGATGAATAGCTACAATTCCACCTCCAACACCACTTTTACCTGGTAAACCAACTTTAAACGAGAAATCTCCAGCTTCATCGTAAAATCCACATAATTGCATAATGGCATTAATACGTTTAGATTTACTTACACTAATAATGGTTTCTTTTGAAAACGGACAAACACCATAATTGGCTAAAAATAAAAAGGTTTGGGCTAACTCTTTACAAGTCATTTCAATAGAGCATAAGTTAAAATAGAAATCTAATACTACATCTATATCATTTTTAATATTTCCGTACGATTTCATTAAATTAATTAATGCTGCATTTTTGTAACCAACAGATTTTTCAGAATCTGCAATACGGCTACAATAATTAATTGTTGGAATTCCAGAAACTTTTCTAACAAAGGCAATAAAATCTTCTTTTGGATTTACTAAATGGCTTACTAAAATATCAGAAATTACCAAAGCACCTGCATTAATTAAAGGATTACGTGGTATTCCTAAATCGTGTTCTAATTGTATTAACGAATTAAACGGAGTTCCTGAAGGTTCTACACCAACTCTATTCCAAAGGTTTTCACCTTCTATGGTGTAGGCTAATGTTAATGATAATACTTTAGCAATACTTTGTATAGAAAATTTTTCATCAGCATCGCCAAAACTATAATGTTTGTTGGATATGGTTGTTAAATGCACTCCAAATTTTGAAGTATCAACACACCCAAGTTCAGGGATATATGAAGCAACATTCCCTAAATTTTCTACATTAGCAAGTTGTTTATTTACTTTTTTGAATACTTTATTGTATTTCATTGGAAGAAAAAGTTAGAATTTTCTCTTTTTAAGCTCAAAGTCTTTTCCTAAGTAAACGCGTCTAACAGTTTCATCTTCAGCAAGTTCTTGTGGAGTTCCTTCTTTTAAAATTCCACCTTCAAACATTAAATAAGTTTTATCTGTAATTGCTAAAGTTTCTTGTACGTTATGATCGGTAATTAAAATACCTATGTTTCTGTCTTTTAAATGTGCTACAATACTTTGAATATCTTCAACAGCAATTGGATCAACTCCTGCAAAAGGTTCATCTAATAAAATAAATTTTGGGTCAGATGCTAAAGCACGAGCAATTTCTGTTCTTCTACGTTCACCACCCGATAATAAATCTCCTCGGTTTGTACGAACGTGTCCCAAACTAAATTCAGAAATTAACGATTCTAATTTTTCTTTTTGTTCAGCTTTTGTTAAATCAGTAAATTCTAATACCGACATAATGTTATCTTCAACAGATAGTTTTCTAAAAACAGATGCTTCTTGCGCCAAATAACCAACACCTTCTTGCGCTCTTTTGTACATTGGAAAATCAGTAATATCTTGATCGTCTAAAAAAATCTTTCCTTCATTTGGACTAATCATACCAACAATCATGTAAAAAGAAGTTGTTTTTCCAGCACCATTTGGGCCTAATAAACCAACAATTTCACCTTGTTTTACTTCTAATGAAATTCCTTTTACAACGTATCTGCTACCGTATTTTTTCTTTATATTTTCTGCTCTTAAAATCATTCTTTTTTAGTTAAAAGTTTAGAAGTTTAATTTTTTAAACTCAATACTCAATACTCAATTCTCTCTACTATTTTCCAATTCTTCCCAAAACTCATAAGCTCTTCTTAAATGTGGAATTACAATTGTACCTCCAACTAATGTAGCAATAGAAAGGGTTTCCATAACTTCTTGTTTGGTTGCACCTTCTTTAAAACAAGTTTCTAAATGGTATTTAACACAATCATCGCAGCGCAAAACAGCCGAAGCTACTAAGCCTAAAAGCTCTTTTGTTTTAACATCTAAATGTCCTTTTGCGTAGGCGTTAGTATCTAAATTAAAAATTCTTTTGATTACTTTATTGTCATCAGACAGAATTTTTTCATTCATTTTTTTGCGATATGCATTAAATTCTTCTATTTGATTAGGCATTTTTTTCTCTTTTTAGTTGTCGTTTAATTACAATTTTTGATATTAATATACTTACTTCGTACAATATAAGTATTGGAATTGCTACAATAATTTGGCTAATAATATCTGGAGGAGTAATTACTGCTGCCAAAATTAATACCAGTACCATAGCGTGTTTTCTATATTTTTTTAGGAAAGGAGGTGAAACTAATCCAATTTTTGTTAAAAAGTACATTACAATTGGTAGTTCAAACACCAAACCACAAGCTAATAATGATGATCTAACTAATGATATATAGGAATCAATTTTAATATTTCGTTCTACCAAATCACTTATTGAATAATTTCCTAAGAAATTTACCGATAATGGCGTAACAACATAATAGCCAAATAGTACACCTATAAAAAATAAAATAGAAGAAACAATTATAAAACTTCTTGCATTTTTTCGTTCATTATCATACAAACCTGGACTAATAAATTTCCAAAACTCCCAAATAATAAAAGGAAATGCAACAATAAAACCTACAGTTACAGAAGTCCAAATGTGCACGCTAAATTGTTCGCCCATTGCCAAACTTTGAAACGTAAATGGCATTTCATCTATACATAAACCATCGGTTCCAAAAAATTGAGAAACTTTACAGAAAAAACGATAGGTAATAAAATTGGGATCTTTTGGCGCAAATAAAATTTGATTAAAAATTAAGTCTTTTAAAAAAAATGCAACTGTACCAAATGCCATTATTGCTAATGATGATCTGACCAAATGCCATCTTAATTCTTCAACATGGTCTAAAAAAGACATGTCTTTCATTTCTTTTGCCATACTAAAATATACCTTCTTTTAATAAATCATGTAAATGAACAACTCCCACATATTTAGTTTTATCAACTGCCAATATTTGGGTAATTTTATTATTTTCCATTGTTTCTAGTGCCTCAACAGCCATAGCATCAGATGAAATAGTTTTTGGATTTAAACTCATAATATCTTTAGCCATTAGCTTGCTAATATCGGAATTATCTTTTAACATACGTCTTATATCACCATCGGTAATAATTCCAACAAGTTTATCATTATCAATAACAGCTGTAGTTCCTAATCGTTTTTTTGAAATTTCTATAATTACATCCTTAATTAAAGTAGTAGGAGCAACCATTGGAGCTTCATTTTTTAAAATTAAATCGTTTACACGTAAATATAATTTTTTACCCAATGCGCCACCAGGATGGTATTTTGCAAAATCTTCGTTAGAAAAATTATTCATATCTAATAAACAAACTGCCAAAGCATCGCCAATAACCAATTGGGCTGTAGTGCTTGATGTAGGAGCTAAATTATTTGGACATGCTTCTTTTTCTACATAAGCATTTAAACAGAAATCGGAATTTTTACCTAAAAAAGACTCGGTATTTCCAGTAATAGCAATTATTTTGTTGCCATAATTTTTAATAAAAGGGACTAAAACTTTAATTTCAGGAGTATTTCCACTTTTTGATATGCAAATAACAACATCATTTTTTTGAATAGTTCCTAAATCTCCGTGAATAGCATCTGCTGCATGCATATATATAGCAGGAGTTCCGGTAGAGTTAAAGGTAGCCACAATTTTTGTAGCAATTAATCCACTTTTGCCAATTCCTGTAATAATCACTCTTCCTTTAGAATTATGAATAAATTTAACAGCATTTTCAAAATCATCATTTAAAAAATTAACTAAATTTGCTATAGCGTTAGATTCGGCTAAAATAGTTTGTGCTGCGTTTTGTAAAATTGTACTTTTATTTTTTTTCAAAAGTTTAGGTTTTTGAATTAAAAAATTGTTTTATATTTATTAGCTAACAAAATTAATTTATTTAAGTTAGTAAAATAGAAATCTAATAAAAAAAATAAAAGGAATATGTTAAATTTACTTTGCAGTTAGGTAAAGTAGGGGTATAACTTAAAAATAAGAATGAACAACAAAGAAATTGATTTACACGGCGCTTTGAAAAAGTATTTTGGATTTAATAAATTCAAAGGTTTACAGGAAGATGTTATTAGAAGTATAATTGAAGGCAATGATACATTTGTTATTATGCCAACGGGAGGAGGGAAATCGTTATGTTATCAATTACCTGCTTTGGCAAAAGAAGGTACTGCAATTGTAGTTTCGCCTTTAATTGCTTTAATGAAAAATCAGGTAGATGCTATTAGAGGAATTTCCGCTGAACACGGTATTGCACACGTTTTAAACTCTTCATTAAATAAAACGGAAGTTAGTATTGTAAAATCTGATATTGAAAATGGAATTACAAAATTATTATATGTAGCTCCAGAATCCCTTATAAAAGAAGAATATATAGACTTTTTAAAGGATCAAAATATATCATTTGTAGCTATTGATGAAGCCCATTGTATATCGGAATGGGGTCATGATTTTAGGCCAGAATATAGAAATTTGAGAACCATTATTGAAAAAATTGATGATGTTCCAATTATTGGCTTAACAGCAACGGCTACTGAAAAAGTGCAGGAAGATATTTTAAAAACACTTGGTATGTCTAATGCCAAAACATTTAAAGCATCTTTTAATAGACCAAATTTATTTTATGATGTACGCTCTAAAACAGCCAATATTAATTCTGATATTATTCGTTTTATTAGAGAACATCAAGGAAAATCTGGAATTATTTACTGTTTAAGTAGAAAAAAGGTAGAAGATATTGCCCAATTATTACAAGTAAACGGAATTAAAGCAGTGCCTTATCATGCTGGTTTAGATGCAAAAACACGATCTAAACATCAAGATATGTTTTTAATGGAGGATGTAGATGTTGTAGTGGCAACCATTGCTTTTGGTATGGGAATAGACAAACCAGATGTGCGTTTTGTAATTCACCATGATATTCCAAAAAGTTTAGAAAGTTACTATCAAGAAACCGGTAGAGCAGGACGTGATGGCGGTGAAGGATATTGTTTAGCATACTATTCTTATAAAGATATTGAAAAATTAGAAAAATTCTTATCTGGTAAACCTATTGCAGAACAAGAAATTGGAAATGCACTATTACAAGAAGTTGTTGGGTATGCCGAAACATCTATGTCTAGAAGAAAATATTTACTACATTATTTTGGTGAAGATTTTGATGAAGTAAACGGGTTAGGAGCTAATATGGATGATAATGTTAGAAATCCGAAGGCTAAAAAAGAAGCGAAAACCGAGCTTAAAAAATTATTGGAAGTTGTAAAAGAAACTAACCAAAAATATAAATCTAAAGACATTGTTAATACCTTAATAGGAAAGGTAAACGCGTTATTAAAATCTCATAAAACAGATGAAAAAGCGTTCTTTGGAAAAGGTAAAGACCACGACGATAAATATTGGATGGCATTAATAAGACAAGCTTTAGTTGCTGGGTTTATTAAAAAAGAAATAGAACAATATGGTGTTGTAAAAATAACTGAAAAAGGGTTGGATTTTATTAAAGAGCCATTTTCTTTTATGATGACTGAAGATCATATTTATAGCGAAACAAACGATATTTCTATTAATACGGGTTCAAAAGGTGGTGGAGGAATTGCAGATGAAGTTTTAATTAAATTATTAAAAGACTTACAAAAATCTGTAGCTAAAAAGAATGGTGTGCCTCCTTATGCAGTTTTTCAGGAAACTTCATTAGAAGATATGGCTCTAAAATATCCAATTACAATAGAAGAATTGAAAAATATTTATGGTGTTGGAGAAGGGAAAGCAGCTAAATTTGGAAAACCATTTGTAGATTTAATAGCAAAATATGTTGATGAAAATGATATTTTAAGACCAGATGATTTTATTGTAAAAAGTACTGGAGAAAATTCTGGACTTAAATTGTATATTATTCAAAATACAGATAGAAAAATTCCGCTAGAAGATATTGCAAAATCTAAAGGATTGGCTTTTAATGAGTTAATTGAAGAAATGCAACGTATTGTATATAGCGGAACTAAATTAAATATTGATTATTGTATAGATGAATTACTAGACGAAGATCAACAAGAAGAAATTTTTGAGTACTTTATGGAATCTACAAGTGATAGAATTCAAGATGCGTTAGATGAATTTGATGGCGATTATGATGAAGATGAATTGCGTTTAATGCGTATAAAGTTTATTAGTAAAGTGGCAAATTAATTGCACTTAAACATAAAAAAAAATCCTGCTTTTGCAGGATTTTTTTTATATAATTTTAAATTGAAATTTTATAGTTTGTAAACTGTTTTACTTTTAAAAAATAAAATAGTATTTATATAATTTTAACCTACGCTTTGTTTTTAATTGTATTTTGATCTTGAGTGCACCATTTAAGAGCATTTTTGTTTGAATCAAAAATTTTCATTTCCCACTTGGTTTCTTTCATAATTTCTATAAATTGATAAAATATGTTTTGAAGTTCAGTATTAGCAGTTACAAAACATGATTTTATTCTTGGATTCCATTTGATTGGAGTTTTTGTAAGACTAGAGATTAATTTTAAATCTTCTTCATTTAAAATAAACTCAGTTACATTTTTAAAATCTTTTAAAATATAAGTTAAAGAATCAAATCTAGAATCTGCTATTAAAGTATTTATAACACTAATTACATCTTCTGTTTTTACAATTCCATAAGAAGTAACATAAACTCCTGTATCCGTCCAATTAATTGTATAAGCCATTTATCTTAGTAAAAATTGTTTATTTTTTAAATTGTTCAATAAAGAAATTCATAATAATTTTTGTGTTAATTAAGCCATATAAGCTACAACCATACCAACTAAAATTGCTATAAATTTTAATAAATTAAACTTATGATCTTTGGAAGTTTCAAATAAAATAATAGTTGAAATATGTAAAAATATTCCAATAATTATAGCGGTAATTTCTGTTTTATAGGTGGTTAAAAATGTGATGTTTTCTCCAGCTAAACTACCTAAAGGAGACATTATTGAGAATAATAATAAAAAAGTAATTGCATTTACTTTTGGAATACCTGATTTTACAAAAAACGTTCCTAAAATAATTGCAATTGGAACTTTATGTATAACAATAGCCCACAATAAAAATTCATGATGATGATTATGTGCCAAAGGAATTCCTTCCATAAAAGCATGGATACAAATACTAATAAATAATGCCCAAGGAAAATGGGTGTTTTCTTGTATATGAATATGTCCGTGTTCTGCTCCTTTAGAGAAAAAATCTAAAACAAGTTGTAGTAATAAACCAAGTAAAATAAATAATCCGGCATTGGTATTTTCAGAGGTTATATAAATTTCTGGAAATAAATGTAAAATAGTGATAGATAGTAAGTAAGCTCCACTAAACGCAAGAGATAATTGAACGGTTTTGTTACCTGGTTTTAATCCAAAAACAATTAAAATACCAACTAATACCGATGAAATAAGTGCAATATATGTCATTCTAAAACTAATATTAAACGATCAGAGGTTTCTTCGTTAAAATCCTCTAATTGATAGTTACCAAAAGTATGTTTAATTTTAAATCCTACAGAATTTAAGTAAGAATTTATTTTTTGTAAATCTAAGTTTTTTACTTTTTCAAAATATGTATGGGTATTTCCATCGGCATTAAAGTTAATTTCTTTTACAATAAAGCCATTTTCAACATATCGTTTTATGTTAAAAGTAATAGTATCAATTTTAATAATTTCTTCAGCTACTAAATTTAAAATTACATTTTTACAATTCATAAAATCAATTACGGCAACACCATTAGGTTTTAAACCATTTTTAATATTTTGTAAAATGGCAATATCTTCTGCATCATCTTCAAAAAAACCAAAACTTGTAAATAAATTTAATATAACATCAAATTTTGTTTTAAACGGTTTGCGCATATCGTGCTCTACAAAACTCAACCGTTCATTTTCATGTTTTTTGGCTTTTTTTATACTGTTTTTAGATAAATCTGCACCAATAACATTATAGCCTAAGGTATTTAAGTAAATAGAATGTCTGCCTTTACCACACGCCAAATCTAACAAAAGAGTATCTTTATTAATTTTTAAAAAAGATACTAAATTCAGCATAAAAACTTCTGCCTCCTTATAATCTCTATGTTTATATAATGTATGGTAATAATTGGTATCAAACCAAGAAACAAACCAATCTTTATTTTTTGTCATAATTTTTGAATAGCTGCAAAATTAACAATTTGTTTGCTAAAGTTTTAATTTTACATGGTTTTTAAACTATAAAATTTTTCAAGTAATTGATATAACTTTTTATTTAAGTACTTTTGCAAAAATATTTTATATGAGTCGTAATTTTAAAATGGTTGCCACCACAATTTTTGGATTAGAAGAAGTTTTAGCCGAAGAATTAAAGCAATTAGGAGCACAAGATGTAGAAGTTGGCGTTAGAAACGTATCTTTTTCTGGAGATAAAGGTTTTATGTATAAAGCAAATATAGCGTTGCGTACAGCAATTAGAGTGCTTAAACCTATAAAACGATTTAAAGTTGGTGATGAAGACGATTTATATAAAAAACTACAAACTATTGATTGGGAGCGTGAAATGGATGTTGATAGCACTTTTGCTATTGGAGCTGTGGTAAATTCTAAAAACTTCACTACAAATTCTCATTACATATCCTTAAAATCTAAAGATGCAATTGCCGATTATTTTCGACATAAATATCATAAAAGACCAAATGTAGATGTTAAGCATCCCGATTTAAAAATTCACGTACATATTCAAAACGATTTATGTACAGTATCATTAGACAGCTCGGGAGATTCTTTGCATAAACGTGGGTATAGAAGCGCAACCAATATTGCGCCTATAAACGAAGTTTTAGCAGCTGGTTTGGTTTTATTATCTGGTTATACAGGCGATTGTAATTTTATAGATCCAATGTGTGGTTCTGGTACTATTTTAATTGAAGCCGCCATGATAGCTAATAATATTCCTGCAAATATTAATAGAAAAGAATTTGGTTTTGAAAAATGGAAAGATTACGACGAAGACTTATTTTTTACCATACAAGATGCACTTTTGAAAAAAATAAGAAGTTCTCATTTTAAAATTATGGGATTTGATAAAGCACCTTCAGCAGTTAACAAAGCAAAAGAAAATGTTGAAAATGCTAATTTAAGTGAATTTATTGGTGTGCATCATATTAACTTTTTTAATTCACAAAAAGAAGTGTTTGGGCAAACAACAATTTTATTTAATCCGCCATATGGAGAACGTTTAGATATTGATATGCAAGCGTTTTATAAAAATATTGGCGATACTCTAAAATCTGGCTATCCAGATTCTACCGTTTGGTTTATTACATCCAATTTAGATGCCATAAAACATGTTGGCTTACGTACTTCTAGAAGAATTCCACTTAAAAATGGTGATTTAGATTGTATTTATGTGCGTTACGATATGTATGAAGGTAGTAGAAAAGCAAAAAAAATGAATAAAAATTCTTCTGAAGAAGAGGAATAATATTTATACAATTAATAATAGGTATTAATTTACAGTAATTTTAATAAATTTTAAAACATCGAATTTTATTCTCGTAAAACGGAATTAAATTCGATGTTTTTTTATTTTTTGACCTTTATTTATAGTGAAAATCTCTTTTTTTAAAGGGGAATTAATGTAGTTTAAATTATTTTTTCACAAAAAAGTTATTTTTAAAACTATGATATATAGTTGTTTAGGTTAATTATTATTCAATTTAATAAAATTTTAACAATAAAAAGGTTTGTTTGGTTCGGTGTTTTCCGAACTAATCGTATATTTGCAACATAAAAATAGTTTTTATGATAATAGATTTTGATTTAAAAAAGAAAGAATTAGTAGAAAAGTTAGGAGTGCATCTGGAAGCAGTAGATCATTTTGCGCCATTAGCTGCAAGAATTGTTGCTCTGGTTATTTTAAATGGAAAAAGAGGAACTACGTTTGATCAGTTAGTAGATGGTTTATGCGCAAGTAAAAGTACTATTTCAACCCATTTAACCAATTTACAAAGATTAAAAAAACTAACTTATTTTACTAAAACCGGTGATCGAAAAAAATATTTTATTGTGAATAAAGATCGGATTATTCAGAATATTGATGATATGATTGAGACTTGGAATTCTCAAAAAATATTACACCAAGAAATAAAAGAATTTAAAGATTCTTTTAATCAACTAGAAACAATAGAAGAAGATTCTAAGTTTGATTTAGGAATTCATGCAGATTATATTACTTTTTTAAATGAAGCTACAACATCCATTCTAGCATTAAGAAAAAAATTAATTGACAAACATATTGATTAAATAAAAATTAAAAACAATTATAGAAATTCAACATTATGAAAAATAAAATCATTTATTATTTAATACCTGGCGTTATCATTATTTTTGGTATCGTAATAAGTATGAGTAGTTACGGAAATGAAAATACAGAACAAATGCCACCAAAAAGCATGGTTTTGCCATTTCCTGTTGTTAAAGTTATGCAACAAACCACCACAAGTTTTCAAAAATTTCCAGCAACTATAGAAGGAGAAGTAAATAGTGAGGTACGACCAAAAGTTACTGGCTATATACAAGATGTATTGGTTGATGAGGGGCAAATAGTAAAACAAGGTCAGCTTTTATTTAAATTAGAAACTCAATCCTTAAGTCAAGATGCTGCAGCTGCAAAAGCCAATGTAAATACAGCACAATTAGCAGTAAACAAATTAATTCCGCTAGTTAAAAAAAATATTATTAGTAACATTCAATTAGAAACAGCAAAGGCACAGTTAGAACAAGCAAAAAGCGCTTACAATAGTGTAATTGCAACTATTAATTATGCCAATGTAAAAAGTCCTGTAAATGGGGTAGTTGGATCTATTAATTATAGAAAAGGAGCGTTAGTAAGTGCTTCCAATTCGTTGCCTTTAACAAATGTATCTTCCATAAAAAATGTGTATGCGTATTTTTCAATGAATGAAAAAGCATTTATAGAATTTATTGAAAATGCCGAAGGAACCACTATTGAACAAAAAATTAAAGCCTTACCAAAAGTTCAATTACAATTGGCAAATGGTAAAGTTTATGAACAAGAAGGAACAATTGAAACCATTACTGGTGATATAAATCAACAAACAGGATCTGTAACTTTTAGAGCTAAATTTAATAATGATGCCGGCTTATTAAGAAACGGTAGTAGTGGTACAATTTCAGTTCCTAAAATTTATAAAAATGCATTGGTTGTTCCTTCAGAATCCACTTTTGAAAATCAAGGTAAAACATTTGTTTATACTGTTCAAGGAGATTCATTGGTAAACAGTGCAATTACAATTTCAAATACTTCAGATAAATTATATATTGTTGAAAGTGGTTTACAAGAAGGAACTATAATATTGGCAAAAGGTGTTGGTAAAGTAAGACCAGGAATGAAAATTGCGCCAGTTTTAACTCCACTAGATAGTATTACAAGCTCATTTCAAACAGTATTTAAATAATTAATTAAACACATATGTTAAAGAAATTTATTGAAAGACCAGTGCTTTCAACGGTTATCTCTATTATAATAGTTATACTAGGGGTATTAGGTTTATCGCAGTTACCTGTAACTCAATATCCAGATATTGCGCCGCCAACAGTTCAAGTTACGGCATCGTATCCTGGAGCAAATGCAGAAACAATATTAGAAAGCGTAATAATTCCAATTGAAGAACAAATTAATGGTGTAGAAGGTATGACCTACATAACTTCAACAGCAAGTAATTCTGGAGCAGCAAGTATTCAAGTATTTTTTGAACAAGGATACGACCCAGATATTGCAGCGGTAAACGTGCAAAACAGAGTTTCCAGAGCAAATTCATCATTACCTGCAGAAGTTATTAGAGCTGGAGTTACCACTGCAAAACAACAAAATTCAGCACTGTTATATGCAGCTATTTATTCTGAAAACCCGGAATATGATGACACATATCTTCAAAATTATTTAAATATTAATATTAAGCCAGAGTTGTTGCGTATTAATGGAGTAGGTGCTTTAAACGTATTTGGTGCTAAAGATTACGCAATGCGTGTATGGTTAGACCCTAATAAAATGGCAAATTATCAATTGGTACCTACCGATGTAATTGCAGCAATTAATGAACAAAGTTTAGAAGCAGCAGCAGGTTCTTTAGGCCAAAATTCAGGTAAATCATTTGAATATGTTATAAAATATAAAGGACGTTATAAAACAGCTGAGGAATATGGAGATATAATTATTAAAGCTTTAGATAACGGTCAGTTTTTAAGAGTTAAAGATGTGGCTAAAATTGAATTGGATGCATATTCATATGCAAGCACTTCTAGATCTAAAGGATTTCCTTCTTTAAATTTTGGTGTTTTTCAAACTCCTGGATCAAATGCGCAAGTAATTATTGAAAATCTTTATACAAAATTAGATGAGCTGGAAAAAGATTTTCCAGAAGGAGTACATTATTTAGTAAATTATGACACCAATAAATTTTTAACAGCATCTATAGATAAAGTAAAAACAACTATTATTGAAGCATTTTTATTGGTATTTGTGGTTGTATTTATCTTTTTACAAGATTTAAAATCTACTTTAATTCCGGCAATTGCTGTACCTGTATCAATTATTGGAACCTTCTTTTTCCTTAATTTATTTGGGTATTCTATTAACTTGTTAACACTGTTTGCTATTATTTTATCTATTGGTATTGTAGTAGATGATGCCATTGTGGTTGTTGAAGCGGTACACGTTAAGCTTGAAGGAGGAATAAAAGATGCCCGAAAAGCATCGGTATCTGCAATGAGCGAAATTAGTGGAGCAATTGTTTCTATTACATTAGTTATGATTGCGGTGTTTTTACCAATTACATTTATCACAGGACCTTCAGGAGTATTTTACCAACAATTTGGTGTAACGTTAATGATTGCCATATTTATTTCGGCAATTAATGCTCTAACTTTAACACCTGCATTGTGTGCTATATTTTTAAGAAAGTATAAACATGCCGATGAAAAAAATCAAAGTTTATTGCAACGTTTTTATGGTGCTTTTAACACTGGTTTTAATGCAACTGCAAATAAATACGGAAAATCATTAGGTTTTTTAATTAAAAATAAATGGGTAACCGTAGGTGTTTTAGGAGCTAGTATTGCTGCAATTATTTTTATTGGCAAAATTATTCCAACAGGATTTGTTCCAACAGAAGACCGTGGAGTTATTTTTGCAAATATTGAGTTGCCGGCAGGTGCTTCTTTAGATAGAACCTTTCAAGTAACAGAAGAACTTTCTACAATAATTAAAACCATTAAAGGGGTTAAAACAGGATCATTTGTAAATGGTAGTAACTTTTTTTCGGGTGAAGGAAGTTCAAACGCGTTAGGATTTATTATTTTAGAAGATTGGGCAGATAGAAAATCGGCAGAAGAATCTGTAAATGCCATTGTAGGACAACTTTTTCAGAAAACAGCAACTATAAGTGAAGCTAATATTATTTTCTTTACACCACCAAGTGTTCCAGGTTTTGGTTCTTCTGAAGGTTTTGAAATGCGTATTTTAGATAAGTCGGCAGGTGAATTAAGTAAATTAGATGAAACTTCTAAAAGCTTTTTAAATACATTAAGACAACAACCTGAAATTGCCTTTGTTTCAAATTCTTTCAGTACAAATTATCCACAATTAGAATTAAATATAAATGAAGAAAGAGCAAAACAAGCAGGTGTATCTATAAATACTATTTTATCTACAATTCAAGGATATATAGGTGGTTATTATGCTGCTGATTTTAGTAGGTTTGGAAAACAATTTAGAGTATTTATTCAGGCATTACCAGATGATAGAACAAATGAGGATAGTTTGAACAGTATGTTTGTTAAAACTCCAAGCGGAGAAATGGCGCCTATCTCTCAATTTGTAACTTTAAGTAGAGTGTATGGACCTCAATCCATCAATCGTTTTAACTTATTTAACTCGGTTACGGTAAATGGATCGCCTGTTCCAGGATATAGTTCTGGTGATGCAATTAAAATTATTAATAATTTAGCTGAAACAGAATTACCAGATGGATATTCTATTGCTTATTCAGGAATTACACGTGAAGAAATTGCTTCAGCAGGACAAAGTGTTATTATTTTTATAATTAGTATACTTTTTATTTACTTTTTACTTGCAGCGCAATATGAAAGCTATTTATTACCATTATCTGTAATATTTTCATTACCTATTGGGGTAGCTGGAGCTTATATTACTACCTATTTTATGGGATTAGAAAATAATATATATTTTCAAATTGCATTAATTATGTTAATTGGTTTGTTGGCTAAAAATGCCATTTTAATTGTAGAGTTTGCCATTCAAAAAAGGAAACAAGGCTTTAGTTTAACCGATGCTGCTATAGAAGGAGCTAAAATTAGATTACGACCAATTTTAATGACATCTTTTGCATTTATTTTAGGATTAATGCCGTTGGTGTTGGCAACAGGAGTAGGAGCAGCAGGAAATAATTCTATTGGTACAGGTGCAGCTGGTGGATTGTTGATTGGTACTATTTTTGGAATTTTTGTAATTCCAGTATTGTTTGTTGTATTTCAATGGTTACAAGAAAAAATTACAGGTGTACCAACCCCAATTATTGTTGAAAATTCAGAAGAAAACATTTAAAAATGAAAACACAAAAAATATATAAAATACTTTTAATTGTAGGATTACCGATGATATTAGCATCGTGTTTTACAGCAAAAGAGTATGTAAGACCAACAGCTATTGTTTCAGAAAATAGTTTTAGAACTGATGCCATCTCTAAAGATAGTTTATCAATGGCTATGGTTTCTTGGAAAGAATTATTTACAGATGAATTACTTCAAAAATATATTAATGAAGGATTAGAAAATAATATTGATAACCGAGTTGCATTACAGCAAATTATAGCTGCACAAGCTTATTTAAAACAAGGAAAAGCAGGTTATTTACCTACGTTAAATGGAACGGGTCAATATACCCATCAAGAATTTTCTGACAATGGAATTTATGCTGGATCATCGCCATATAATCAATATACCTTAAGTGCAAATTTGTCTTGGGAAGCTGATATTTGGGGAAAAATACGAAGTAATAAACGTGCCTTTGAGGCATCTTATTTACAATCGGTAGCGGCACATCAGGCTATTAAAACTACGTTGGTTTCTCAAATTGCAGCTATTTATTTTCAACTTTTATCGTTAGATGAGCAAGTGAGAATAACCAAAGAAACTATTTTAACACGTGAAAAAGGGTTAACAACAACAAGTGCTTTAAAAGAATCTGGTGATGTAACTGAGGTTGCGGTAAAGCAAACAGAAGCACAATTATACACAGCCAAAGCTATTTTGATAGATTTAAATGAACAAATTCATTTATTGGAAAATACGATGGCTATTTTATTAGGTAAACCATCAACCTCTATTGAAAGAAGTACTTTTAACGCGCAAAAAATTACAACTTCATTAGAAATTGGTGTTCCTGCGCTGCTATTAAGCAACAGACCCGATGTAATTGCTGCGGAATCGCAATTTGTACAAGCTTTTGAATTAACAAATGTTGCTAAAAGTAATTTTTACCCTTCTTTAACTTTAACCGCTTCAGGTGGTATTCAAAGTTTAGATTTTGATAACTTTTTTGATGCAAATTCATTGTTTTCATCTGTTATAGGCGGATTAACTCAACCTATATTTAATGGAAGAAAAGTGAAAACTCAGTTTGAAGTTTCAAAAGCGCAACAAGAACAAGCGTTGTTACGTTTTAAAGAAGCCGTTTTAAATGCAAGTAAAGAAGTTTCGGATGCCATGTATAGTTACAAAGCTGCAACCGAAAAAATAATAATTAAAGAAAAAGAATTTAACGCATATAATATGGCAAGTAGCTATTCGCAAGAATTATTAAATAATGGTTTAGCCAATTATTTAGAGGTGTTAAATGCACAAGAGAATGCTTTAAATTCACAATTAAGTTTAATAAATGCACAATACTACCAGCTAAAATATACTATTGATTTGTATAAAGCACTTGGTGGTGGTTGGAGATAATATTTGAGTTTGGTTAATTAAAAAAGCCTTTTAGTTTTTATGCTAAAAGGCTTTTTGTTTATATAAAGTAATTTTTATCCTCTTCTTTTTGATGAAGTATCTGAAGAACGCTCTTTTGATGAAGCTTTATTTTCACTAGATCTTGTTCTTTCAGTTGCTTTTCTTTCTGAACTTCTTGAATTGCTAGAAGAGTTTGTTGTACTTCTGCTTTCAGTTCTTGTTGGGGTTTTATCAACCACAGTTCTACTTTTT